>JBARDR010000001.1:0-2629 GCA_049795335.1 Gelidibacter sp.
ATGGAAGCTTCTTTAAAAAGCTCGGCAAGATTTTTGGCGGTTTCTCCCAACTTTGACGACACAAAACCACTTAAATTTATAGTGATTACTTTTTTGTTCAACGCAAGTCCAATGGCGTGGGCAGTCGCTGTTTTTCCACAGCCGGTATGTCCGTGCAATAAGATTTTATTATCTACTGGAATATTGAGTTTGCTTAGCGCATCTCTAAAGGTAAATTCTTCTAAAAGTTGATTTATTTTAGCTCTTACTTCAATATTAAGATGAAGTTCGTCTAAGGTTAACTGATTTTTTTTTGATCTTAAAGTGGTACTATGGTACGCCATAATTGCTTTTTTTGTAAAGATGTTGATTTCTTATAGAACGGTATTCTTAGCTTTTTTAAAGAGAAATAGCTGAAAATACACGCTATAAGCGAATCTTATTATCCTTGCCAAATTTAATCAATTAGTTCGGGATTGAGTGTTGTATAGATTATGGATGATAACTACTATAAGGATAATTCTGAGTCACTAATGTAATTTCAGTAATTAGATGTTTGCATAAATTACGGTGAAGGGAAGAACTCTCTGATTTATACAAGTGGTCTTAAAGGGGAGAAAACAGAAGATTTTCAATACAAAAGATTTACTTTTTAAGCCCCTATTTCATCTAATTGATATCGCGCTCGGTCTTTCTCAAATTCAAAAAGTTTGGAATAGTCCATCACATTCTCAACCCCATCTAACGCACATAAAAAATCAACAGTATCACAAAAACCTTTAAAAAGAATGTCTTTGTCTTTAGGGTTTTTAGGTTTTGTTCCTGAATGATTTAAAGGAATTGAATACCCGCAACCTTTAAGAAATATGGCTTCTATTTTTAATAACTCGATAGGAGAATAGCCATTGAAAGTTCGTCCGAAATTTTGATTGACTAATCCTACATAATTCAATTGTACCGAACCATGTTGATCAGAAAGATGTTTCCAGGCATCCTTATTATCCAAAATATTTCCTACGGCGCATTGTAGACAACATTCTGGATTCAAGGTGTTATTTTGAAACGCTCTATAAAGTTTGCCAATGGCCTGTTCTAAACGATATGAAGTTTTCATAGCATGAAATTTAGGACACTTAAGTTACTAAAATAGAAAGCACGAGTATAGATTTTAGCTGAATTTAACATCTAAGAAATCATGAAATACAATAAGTTATTTTGTAACTATCGATTTAATATGCTAAAATATTTTTCATTTTTCTTAAGACAGAAATCTTGTTCATTATTGTATTTTTGCAGCATGAGCAAAGCACTTACAGAACAGGAACTTCATAATTTAGCCATGAACCATGTTGGAAAGGATTTGGAGCAACGTGGCTTTGAATTTATTGCCATTAACAGCAAACTTAAAAAGCATCCACAGTTTGTGTGCATAGACAAAAACAAACAATATTTTTTCGTCATTGTTAAGGTGGTTCTCCTGCCTGAAAACCCAAATAATTATGACATGATTTGGATGGAATCCTTTAAAAAGCATGCGCGTGAACAGGATGCGAAAGTATTATATGCCGGTGTAGGCTTAGGAAATCCGAAAGGCGAAGATTTACCAGTATATCTTGACGAAGAATATTTGATAGAGTATAATGGCATTCAAGTATTAGAGACCAATTTGAATTAGTCAATAAAATAATATAAAAATCATGAGATTACCACGTCCTTGGTCCTTGCAATGACGTCTCTTTTAGTTTATGAAACACTATATACTACTATTACTAACATTTTTAATCGTTTCCTGCCAAAAGGAGCCGGTAAACACCAAAATGTCTGGCGAAGTTTTTGGAACTACTTATGGCATTCAATATTTTTCCGATCGGCATGAAAACTACCAGAAGCAATTTGATAGTCTATTTCATATCATCAATGTCTCCATGTCCACCTATCAAGCGGATTCAGATATTTCGAAAGTGAACCGAAACGAGAGTTTTAATGTAGATGCTCATTTTGAAAATGTATTCAATGCCTCAAAAGAAATATATAAAGCGACCGATGGTGTTTTTGACCCGACTATTGGGATTTTAGTCAACGCTTGGGATTTTGGGCCTGAAGGTAAAATCGCGGTTTTAGACAGTCTTAAAATCGATAGTTTGATGTTGTCGGTGGGATTGGATAAAGTGAGATTGGAAGATCATAAGATTATAAAAGAAAATCCAAACACGTTCATCGATTTTAATGCCATTGCCAAAGGTTATGGGGTAGACGTTATTGCCGATTTTCTGGAAAGCCAAAACATCAAAGATTATATTTTTGAAATTGGTGGGGAAATCCGGTGCAAAGGTCAAAATCTTGAGAAGCAGAAATCTTGGAAAGTAGGCGTGGAGCTCCCACATTTTGATGCCGAACAGTCCATTTTAAAAGCTATTTCCCTTCATGATGAAGCTATGGCTACCTCAGGAACCTATCGAAAGTTTAAAACGGACAGTTTAGGGAATCGCTATTCACATATCCTTGATACAAAAACAGGCTATCCAAGTAAAACCAATTTGCTGAGTATTTCGGTCATTGCTAAAGATTGCATGACGGCTGATGCTTATGCCACCGCATTCAAAGCGATGGGAATTGAAAAAGTAAAAACATTTTTAAAGGTACACCCTGA
>JBARDR010000002.1:0-5195 GCA_049795335.1 Gelidibacter sp.
CCTTTAGCAATTGCTCGCGCGAGGGGATGATTGCTTAAACTTTCAACTTCTAAGATAATGCGTGCCAAATCGCGCTCATCATAATGTTCACTGGCAATGATATTGGTAAGTTTGGGTTTCCCTTCGGTCAGGGTTCCTGTTTTATCAAAGGCAATGGTTTTAATGGAGCCGAGATCTTCCAAAGCTTTTCCACCTTTGATCAAGACTCCTTTTTGAGCGGCGCGCGCAATTCCACTTAAAACCGCACTTGGTGTTGAAATGGCCAAAGCACAAGGACTTGCGGCAACTAACACGGTAATCGCTCTATACAAACTTTCATTGAAGGTTTCATCAACAACCATATAGCCAAAGCACAAGATTGTCACAACGACGATAACCACGGGCACATACCATTTTTCGAACTTTTTGGTCATGCGTTGCGTAGGCGATTTATGGGTTTCCACTTCACTTACCATTTTGACCAAACGTGCGACCGTAGAATCGGCACTAAGTTTCATAACCAAAACTTCGATACTGCCATCGCCATTTATGGTGCCCGTAAAAACAACACTAGAACTATCAATGTCCTCAAACTTTGGAAGATTTTCAATCGTCTCAATAGCCATTTTATCTACAGGCATGCTTTCTCCAGTAATTGGCGCCTGATTGATAGCGCTGCTTCCTTTAATAATCACACCATCTGCCGCAATTTTAGAGTTCGGTTTAACGACGATTATATCGTTTACTTTCAAACTTTCAACACTAACCTCTTCTATGAGATCGCCTCTTTTAATCAATGCCGTTTTAGGTGTCAAATCCTGTAAAGCTTCAATGGATTTTTTTGCCTTGTTCATGGCGTAATTCTCCAAAGCATGACCTAAACTGAATAGGAATAACAACAAAGCGCCGTCTGCCCAACTTCCTATATATGCAGCACCAATAGCCGCAGCAATCATCAAAAAATCGATTTCAAACCCACCTCTTTTAATTTGATAAAAAGCTTCAATAGTAATATAATAACCACCAAATCCGTAGGCAATCATATAAGGAATAATAGAGTTCCACATGGATTGGTGTTCCCCTCCAAAAACCTGAATAGAAAAACCAATTAAGAGAAAAGCACCACAAAATAGGGAGAAATACAATTCTGTACGAGATCCAAAAACCCCATTATGGTCGTGGCTATGATTGTGCTCTTTACTTTCATGATGATGTTCTGCCATACATTACAATTTAATTTTAGTGTTCGCCACCTTCCGTCGAGTTCAGTAACATATAGGTACCATTCACGACAATCTTTTTATCCTTGAACGATTCAGGATTTAAAACTTCAACAACCTCTTCCATTTGCAAACCGAGGTCCAGTTTAACTTTTTTCAAATGGTATTCGGTAGGCGTTTCACTTTCTAATACTAATGCAAAATAATCATTTTCAACCTGAATTACGGCTGTTCTAGGCAATGCCATCGCTTTTGAAGCACCAATGATAATTTCAGCTTCAGCAAACATACCTACAATAAATCCGGTATGATCATTATCAATATGACCATGCACCGTAACCCTTCTATTGGTCGGGTCGATGGTTGTGCCTACCAAATGCACTTCGGCCTTATAGATGCTATCGGAAGCTTCAGGAATTCTAAAATCAATTTCCTGGTCTTTCTTTATTTTAAGAATATCCTTTTCAAATACTGACAATTCCAGATGGATATGATCGGTATCAATAATTTCCAAAATCACATCGGCAGGCGATACATAAGTGCCGTTACTTACGTTTACCTTAGTCACAAAGCCATCGATAGGTGCATAAATATTAATGCTGGAAGCGATGGTTCCATTTTCAACAGAGGTTGGATTGATGTTCATCATTTGCAGCTTCTTTTTCAAACCATTATAATGTGCCAAACTGCTTTTATAGTCGCTTTCAGCTTTTAAAAAGTTTTTTTGTGACGTAATCTTTTCATCATACAAGGTTTTTTGACGTGTAAATTCAGATTTTAAATAATTGAGTTTCTCAGCCAATTCAAGATACTGTTGCTGAATTTCAATATACTCCGTGTTTTCCAGAGTTACTAAAAACTGCCCTTTCTTTACTTCATCACCAATCAATAACGGATTTTTTGTAATGTACCCGCCCACAAAAGTGTTGATATTCGATTGATTCTGCGTGGGCACATCAATCATTCCGCTGGCCTTAATGACGGTATTAAAATCATGTTCTTCAAGAGTTCCAAATGCCATATGTTCGCCGTCAAACTGTTGCTTTGTAATCACCAAGTCATCAGTTGCCTTAAGGGTTTCTTCGGATGGTTTATTGTTTTTATCATTTCCACAGGCTACCAAAAGCATGAAAACAAATACGATATATAACTGTTTCATTAGTCTAAAATTAAATAATTGATTGCAATAATTGTTTGATTATAACCATTAAGATTGTCGAGATAGGTCAATTCAATATCCTTCGAAATCTCAATGCTTTGAATGTATTGGAAGAAGTCAATCTCGCCCTCTTTAAGTGTACGCTCAGCAGTTTTCAGGATTTCATCTGAAAGGTGCTTGCCCTGAGTTTCATAATAAATGACCGCTTCATTATACTGTTGCAGTTTGGCAAATAGCGCTTCTTGTTGGGCATGCCATTTTAACTCGTAATCCCGTTGCTGTTGTTCTGCGATATCCTGGGCGATTTTTGAGGCTTTTATTTTTGAAGTATTCCCAGAAAATAATAACGGAATCTTTAATCCAAATTGATAACCTATTAAATTTTTGTTGAGCCCATCATTAGTGCCTTGAAAATATTGAAGATTCAAATCGGGTAATAAATTTTGCTTTTCCTGATGGCGTTGTGCGTCATAATAAGATTTGGACTGTTCAAAATAAAGTAATCCAGGATCATTCTTTATGGTTACAGACTGGATAGACAGCTTTTGCAAAGGTCCATCCTGAACCGTAATAGCATCCACTTGAACTACCTTCTTCAACTGTGCCTTAAACATAACGACGTCTTGTTGGGATTGCCTGTAAAGTGTCTCCAATTGTTTTTGTTTCGATTGCGCAGTGATCATCTCCAAATAATTGGTTTCTCCCAATTCAAATCGTCTTTTGGCTGAATGGGCGAAATTTTGATATAAACTGTCTAAATAATGATAGGCTTTTGCTTTGCTCTTAGCATAACTTAAATTATAATAGGCCAAATACACTTCTTTTTTCAAAGCTTGAAGAGCAATATCCCGTGTAGATTCCTGCAATTTCACTTGCGCCTTATTCACCTTTTTTTCAGCAAAATAAACGGTTGGAAATTTAAAATCCTGCGACACGCCAAACACATTTAAAGGTTTATCATTAAAAGCAATATTGTTTTGGTCATAGCTGTAATAAACGGATGTTTTATCAAAACTGAATGCACTTCCGACCAAAGCATCCGCTTGCTCAATTTGTAATGCAGCCGCTTTTAATGCAGCATTATTTTCAATCGCCAGATTAATGGTCTCTTCAATACTGCTCGGTTTTTCCTGCGCACTTATCTGAAAGGTCAGGAATAAAAAAACCACCGTTACAAGTCCTGTTTTATTCATTTTTAGTTCCTTTTTCTTTTCTACCCAAGCATATAAAACTGGCAATACCACCAACGTTAAAATTGTCGCACTGATTAAGCCACCAATAACCACAGTTGCCAATGGTCGCTGTACTTCTGCACCAGCATTGGTAGAGATAGCCATCGGTAAAAATCCTAATGCCGCAGCTGATGCCGTAAGCAACACTGGTCTTAAACGCTCTTTTGTCCCACGTTTGATACGCTCTTCAATATTTGCAACGCCTTGGCTTTTAAGTTCCTTAAAATGTTCGATCAATACAATCCCGTTGAGGACGGCGATTCCGAAAAGGGCAATAAAACCAACGCCTGCTGAAATACTGAACGGCAAATCCCGCATCCATAAAAATAGAATTCCACCCACTGCCGATAAAGGAATGGCGGTGTAAATCAATAAAGCATCCTTGACGGAATGGAAGGCGAAGTAAAGCAAGATAAAGATGAGTACTAACGCCACCGGAACAGCGATCATCAATCGTGCTTTGGCGCTTTGCAAGTTTTCAAATTGTCCGCCATAAGTTATGGTGTAACCAGTGGGCAACTTTAGTTTACTATCAATAATAGTTTGTACTTCATCGACTACCGATTGTAAATCTCGATTTCTAACATTGACGCCAACCACGATACGCCGCTTAGTATCATCACGAGATATTTGTGCGGGGCCTGTAGTGTAGGTAATCTCAGCCAATTCGCTTAACGGAATTTTACCGCCATTAGGGACATCCACATACAAGTTTTGAAGATGTTCAATATTCTTGCGTTTGGAATCTTCGAGTCGAACGACCAAATCGAATCGGCGTTCGCCTTCAAATACGCTTCCGACGGTTCCACCAGCAAAACCAGCAGAAATCAATTGATTCAGATCGTAAATATTGAGTCCGTAACGTGCAATTTTTGCGCGGTTAAACTTGACACTCATTTGCGGTAACCCTTCAACTTTTTCAACAATAATATCTGAAGCTCCTTCTACATGTTGAATCAGGTTTTTGATCTCATCCGCTTTATGTGCTAAAACAGTTAAATCATCCCCAAAAATTTTGATGGCCAAATCTGCTCGAACACCTGTAATCAATTCATTAAAACGCATTTCAATCGGTTGTGTAAACTCCAATTCCAATCCTGGAATGACTTTCAACGCCTCTTCAAACTTATCGGCCAATTCGTTTTTTGAACTGGCAGAAGTCCATTCTTTCTTAGGCTTTAAAGTTATGATCACGTCACTTTCTTCCATGGACATCGGATCGGTCGGCACTTCAGCCGCACCTATTCGCGTGACCACCTGATCTACCTCGGGAAAATTATCCAACAATATTTGTTCGATTTTAGTCGTGACCTCAATGGTTTTGCTCAAGGATGTTCCCGTCTTCAATACCGGTTGAATCACAAAGTCACCTTCATCAAGCGTAGGTACAAATTCGCCGCCCATTCGGGTAAAAATCCATCCACTTAATATCAATAACAGTACTGATGACCCGACCACAATTCGTGTATTCAATAAGGCCCAGTTAATTACTGGACGGTATTGTTTATTTAAGAATCGCATTAAACGCACTGAAATATTGGAATCCTTTTGTTTTCCGGTTTTTAAAAATAGAGACGATACCACTGGAACATAGGTCAAACAAAA
>JBARDR010000003.1:0-2493 GCA_049795335.1 Gelidibacter sp.
CTTATCAGTAACAGCAGCATCAACAGAAACCGTGGCGTTGCTTAAAACACAAAACCGATTAAAATCCAATGATATATAGTTCAGAACATATAGGCATTTCAATTTTGCAACCTACAGATGCTTTGCAGCTGAACAAATTATTCGTATCCAACACCGATCGTTTTATGAAATATCTCCCGAAAACATTAGGAGAAAACACCACCTTTGAAAGTACCCAAAACTATATCGCTCGGAAAATTAAAGCAGCCAAAAAAAAGAATGCTTTTGTATTTGTGATTAATGATAAACACAGCCAAGATATCATCGGCATGATTATTTTAAAAAACTTGGATTGGGAAACTAAAAAAGGTGAATTTGCCTATTGCATAGATAAACGTTTTAAGGGCAAAGGACTGATGAGTATGGCGATAAAAGCAACGTCCGACTATGTCATTGAAACCATGGGGCTTGAAACACTTCAAATCATTGCGCACAAAACCAATTTGCCAAGCGTTAATGTGGCCTTACAATCGGGTTTCGAATGGATAGAAACTTTAGAAGATGAATTTATGTCTATGCATGGAACGCCGCTTGATATGGAACTTTTTGAATTAAAACATGAAAGATAAATTTTACAATTACATACTCGAATTACAAGACAGCATCACTTCAAAACTCGAAGCGATAGATGGGAAAGCCAAATTCCGACAAGATGTTTGGGAACGTCCTGAAGGCGGCGGCGGAAGAACAAGAGTTATTCAAAACGGCAATGTTTTCGAAAAAGGAGGTGTCAATATTTCCGCAGTTCATGGCGAACTGCCTAAAAGTATGCAACAGTATTTTGGCGTAAAAGATGCCAATTTCTTTGCCTGCGGACTGAGTTTGGTATTACATCCCAAAAATCCGATGGTGCCCACGGTTCATGCCAATTGGCGCTATTTTGAAATGTATGATCAACAAGGCAACATTGTTGATTCTTGGTTTGGTGGCGGACAGGATTTAACACCTTACTACTTATTTGAAGAAGATGCGATTCATTTTCATCAAGTATGTAAAACGGCTTGCGATAAGCATCAACCTCATTTTTACGAGCTCTACAAAAAGCGATGTGATGACTATTTTTGGAACACCCATCGTGAGGAAGCCCGTGGTATTGGCGGTTTGTTTTTCGATTATTGCAAAGCCAATGATGAGATGTCCATGGACGACTGGTACAACTTCGTAACTGAAGTTGGCAACAGTTTCCTTGATTGTTATGTTCCTATAGTTGAAAAAAGAAAAGACCTTCCTTATACTGATGCGCAACGCACATGGCAGGAAATCCGTCGTGGACGTTATGTGGAATTTAATTTAGTCCATGATAAAGGCACCTTATTTGGATTGAAAACCAACGGACGCATCGAAAGTATTTTGATGAGCCTACCGCCGCATGTGCAATGGGTTTACGACCATCATCCTGAAAAAGGCAGCGACGAAGCAAAATTGGTTGAGGTATTAAAAAAACCTAAGGATTGGATTAAACTCTAAAACAAGAACTCACATAAATATTAACTGCAGACTGAGGACTGACGACTGCAAACTAAAGATTAAAACAATGTACCCATTAAGAAGAAATAGAAGATTAAGAGCCAACGAAGCCATTCGATCATTGGTAAGAGAAACAATCATTTCACCTAACGATTTTATCGTTCCACTTTTTGTAACAGAAGGAAGAGGCGTAAAAGAAGAAATTGCATCCATGCCAAACTACTTCAGATACAGCCTGGATTTACTCGAAAACGAAGTTAAAGAACTTTGGAATATGGGTCTGAAATCAGTATTGCTCTTTGTAAAAGTTCCAGACAATTTAAAAGACAATAAAGGCACAGAAACCATCAATCCTGACGGATTGATGCAACGCGCCATTAAAACCGTAAAAAACGCATGTCCAGAAATGCTCGTGATGACTGATGTAGCCTTTGATCCGTATTCTGCTTACGGACATGATGGCATCGTCAAAAACGGCATTATTTTGAACGATGAAAGCGCTGATCTTATGGCGCAAATGAGTGTTTCGCATGCGCGAGCTGGTGCCGACTTTGTTGCGCCGAGTGATATGATGGATGGTCGTATTTTGGCCATTCGTGAAGCACTGGAACATGAAGGTTTTACCGATACAGGAATTATGAGTTACTCCGCCAAATATGCTTCTGCGTTTTATGGCCCTTTCCGTGATGCTTTAGATTCTGCTCCTGTGGACATGATCAACATTCCAAAAGACAAAAAAACCTATCAAATGGATTATGGTAACCGTTGGGAAGCGATTCGTGAAACCGAAATGGATATTGATGAAGGTGCTGACATTGTTATGATCAAACCCGGTTTATGTTACTTGGATATCGTCCGTGAAATCAAAAACGCTGTCGATGTGCCTGTTGCCGTATATCAAGTTTCAGGAGAATATGCGATGTTAAAAGCAGCTGCCGAAAGAGGCTGGCTCAACCACGACGCGGTCATGATGGAACAAATCACAGC
>JBARDR010000004.1:0-16090 GCA_049795335.1 Gelidibacter sp.
GTCATGTCCAATTCTTTGGCAATTTCTTCAGCACTTGGCGGACGCTCATGACTTTGCTCTAAAAAAGCAAAGGTCTTGTTGATTTTGTTGATCGAACCAATTTTATTCAAAGGTAAACGGACAATACGGGATTGTTCAGCCAAAGCCTGTAAAATGGATTGACGAATCCACCAAACTGCATAAGAAATAAATTTGAAACCACGTGTTTCATCAAAACGTTGTGCTGCTTTGATAAGACCTAAATTACCTTCATTGATTAAATCTGGTAAGGTCAGGCCTTGATTTTGATATTGTTTTGCTACCGATACAACAAAACGTAGGTTGGCCTTTGTTAATTTCTCTAAAGCCAGTTGATCTCCAGCTTTAATGCGTTGTGCCAATTCTACCTCTTCGTCAGCAGTAATTAAGTCAACTTTTCCAATTTCTTGAAGATACTTGTCTAGCGAAGCAGTTTCCCTATTGGTAACTTGCTTCGTAATTTTGAGTTGTCTCATTTAAATGTGTCTCTCTTATTTATAATTGTGAATAATCCTTTCGTAAGTAGTTATACGTAGAAGGGGACACAAATGTTACAAGAAAGTCAAAATTATTTTTTTAAATTTTAATCAGTTTTTTATCTGACAAATTGATGGCTTCCAGCATCTCATTTGTGAACTTGTAATGCCCTCGCGTTGTAATAATTTTAAATTGGGAGGAAGTCATTGTGCTGAGGGTTTTTAGGAATAGCCATTTCGATTGCAATAAGCGGGTTTCATCCGATTTTAAACTCAATTCAAAATAGTGTTTTCGACCTTCTTTTTCAGCGACAATGTTTGGCGTCAACTCAATATCACTGCCTCTTTTTTGATACGATTTTGGGGTTTCATAACCCGCTGCGTCTGCTTGAATATTTTCAAACCCAATTCTCTTTAAGTAAGCTAAAGAATTACCTAAAATCTCCGAATACTTCTTTTTATCTGTGTAAATCATAAGGGTTAATATAACTTATATGTTGATAAATCCAAGTTATTGTGAAGTTTTAACTTTTAAGATCTGTTACAGTATAGCTATTTCTGTACAACACCTTGTTGTCTTGTCCTAAAATAGCTATACACTAAAACAAGTGTATGGAAACACCAAGAAATTTAGAAATCAATGTTTCGCGTTCAAGCGAACAAGTACGTTATGACAAACGGTTAATTGAAAAAATCGTTAAAGAAGTGGAAGAGGGATTGCCAAGAAAAGAGGCCAAACGGATTTACAGCCTGGGAAAGAACTCTTTGGACATCTGGATGAACCGATATGGTTCAGCACACTATCACCAGAACCTTAAAAGAAGGAGCTATACCAAGCTTCAGAAGCGTACCATCGTTACCGCCATTGAGCAGGGAAGAATGACCATCAGGGAAGCCAGAACAGCTTATGACATCAAAACCGAAAAAACCATAAGAGACTGGATCTTAGTTTTTAAAGATGAAAAAGTTGACCTTTGCAAAGAAACCCGACCTCCAATGGCAAATAGAGTACCATCAGAAATACAGGCCCTGGAAAAGGCCCTGAAGGAGGCAGAACTAAAGATAAAGGCCTTAAATACGCTGATCGATGTGGCCGAGGAACATCTTAAGATCGATATCAGAAAAAAGTCTGGTGCCAAACAGTCTTAAAAATGAAGCAGGACTTCCCCAAGTTGGGGATAGGCCTGCTGTGCGGGTTGTTTGGCAAAACAAGACACGCTCACTATGATGCTCTTTGGCGCAAGGAACGCAGTGTGGTAAAGGAGGACATCATTCTCCAGGAAGTTGCCGATATCAGAAAACAGTTGCCCAGATTGGGGACACGCAAACTGCATTACCTGTTGGACAACAGGCTTCTGTCGCACGACATGACCATTGGGCGGGACTATCTGTTTGATTTATTGTCCGACCACAATCTATTGGTCAGGCAACGAAAGCGCAAGGCCATCACCACAAACTCAAGACATTGGATGAAGAAATACAGCAACCTGATCAAGGACCTGGACATAACCCGACCGGAGCAGGTCTGGGTCAGTGACATAACTTATATCAGAATGCTTAACCAATGGGGCTATTTAAGCTTGATAACGGATGCCTATTCAAGAAAAATAATGGGATACAGCCTGAGGATGGATCTAACCGCACAGGGCTGTATAGACGCTCTGAGAATGGCTTTGGACAACAGGGAATATCAGGAGCCGATGATACATCATTCTGACAGAGGCTCACAGTACTGCTCACATCAGTACGTGGGGATGTTGCTTAAAAATAGAACGGCCATCAGCATGACCGAGAACGGCGACCCCTATGAAAATGCCATAGCTGAGCGTGTCAATGGGATCATTAAAACAGAGTTCAACCTTTACAGCAGCTCCCTGGGGTTTGAGCAGACCAATCAACAGATAGAGAAAAGCATCAAAGCCTATAATGAACTGAGACCACATGCAAGCTGTGATTATTTAACCCCCGGTCAAGCCCACTCGCAATCAGAGAAATTAAACAAAAGATGGAAGAACTATAATAAGTGTTTTGAACATGAAAAAACAACTGTATAGTTCTTTTAGGACTATCAACTATATTTGTATAACTATAACAGGATTTAATCAATAATCTGTATAGCTATTTTAGGACGGGTCAAGGACGGGTCATAGACGGATCATCCCTCAGGTTATAGCATGGTTATAGCATAGTTATAGCGTGGTTATAGCGTGGTTATAGCATACAGAAAGAAAGGGTGATAAACAGCAGATATAGCAAAAAGCAACTACTGCCTTAAAAGGTCCATACCTACACAAAACCGCAAATCCCCGCATACCAAAAAAGAACTACAAGATTACCGGTAAATAACTCCGTAAAAAACCACTCCTTTTCTATTTAAAAATGCATTTCAAAGAACAATTGAATAGTGTAAAAAACATAAAATGAGCTATCCAATACCACAGCCATTCTGAATTGGTTTTGTAATTTTGCATGATTTTAATACTTATGGAAAAGAAAAACCGAATTGTAGTCATCCTTACTTTGGGTTTACTATCAGCGCTCGGCCCATTCTCAATTGATCTTTACTTACCAGGATTCCCCGAGATTGCCAATGATCTTAATACCACAACAGCTCGTGTAGCACTTTCGTTATCAAGTTATTTTATAGGGGTCAGCATCGGGCAAATGATTTATGGTCCTCTTTTGGATCGTTATGGACGATTAATTCCACTTCTCATTGGATTATGTATTTATTTTCTTGCTTCTGTAGGCATTGTTTTTGTGAATTCGGTGGACGGTCTTATTATCGCTCGATTTATTCAAGCATTGGGAGGGTGCGCTGGCATGGTGGCCGCACGTGCACTGGTTAGAGATCTTTTTTCGGTATCAGAAACGGCTAAGATTTTCAGCTTACTGATGTTGGTCATTGCTATTTCACCTATCGTTGCGCCTACTTTAGGCGGCTATGCGACTGCAGAATGGGGTTGGCAATCTATTTTTATTATGTTGAGTTTACTAGCTATTCTGAACATCATTTTGGTTTATTTTCTACTTCCAAAAGGTGCGCCGCCCGATGTCAACCTTTCGTTAAAACCAAAGTTTATTATCAATAACTTCTGGAACGTTTTTAAAACACCGCAATTTTACACCTATACTTTAACAGGATCTTTTGCAGCCAGCGGACTATATGCCTATATAGCAGGATCACCTCATGTGTTTATGGAACTTTATGGCGTTTCGGAAAAACAATATGGATGGATTTTCGGGATTATTGCACTCGGCTTGATAATAGCCAGCCAGTTGAACACCTTTTTACTTAAAAAACATACGAGTGAACAAATTATAAAAACCACTTTGATATGTCAGGTTATTGCTGGGTTGCTGTTGTTGTTTGGAACGGTATTTAACCTGATAAACATGTATTCATTGATTGTTTTGGCTTTTCTATTTTTAAGCACCCAGGGCTTTGCGTTTCCAAACACTTCGGCCTTATCGCTCGCCCCCTTTTCTAAAAATGCGGGAACTGCATCGGCGTTGATGGGTGCTTTGCAACTTGGTATCGGGGCCATGGTTACGGCAGGATTATCAATGGTAAACAGTAAAACGCCATTACCAATGGTAGGTACCATGTGTGTTTGTGCATGCTTGAGCGTAACCATACTTTATCTTGGAACTCGTGCTATGAAAAAACAAAATACCCAATTGATGTCATAATAGCATTTTACGTTTACACTAAATCACTAGGAACTAAAGCGCCATACCTGCCCAACAAACATTCTGGCAGGGGTTTTTAAACAGACTAAAAGTCTGTTGCATTCGTGAAATTTTTAGTAAAAATCTGAGCCATAATTTTCAGAGCACGAGTAGCTTCGTGAAAATTTGTGATCCCGATCGATCGGGAGTGTCAAAATTTTTAGAGGCTAATGCGAAATACACTTAAGTACCTACCTGCCCGATAAACATTTTTGGCGGCGTTCAACTTAATTTGAGGCCAATAAATCCAATCAGTAATTTAACAACTCCGTTATCTTCAATTTCACCTTCTCAGTCGATGGAATCATCGTTTCCTCTAATATGGAATTCAACGGAATGGCTGGCATATTCTCACTGCCAATAGTCATCACAGGTGCATCTAAAAACCTGAAACATTCCTCTTGAATTTTCCCTGCCAAAGCTCTGGCAAAAGAATTATTGGAAGGCTCTTCAGTAACCACAAGGCATTTCCCCGTTTTTTTGACCGATGCCATAATAGTGGCCTCATCTAAAGGAAAGAGCGTTCGCAAATCGATGATTTCGATTTGGTCTCGCATGCCCATTTCGCCAGATGCATTATATGCCCAATGCACCCCCATGCCATAAGTAACAATGGTTAAGGTTTCGACATGTTCTTGCTTCCAGATTTCTTGTAAAACCCACGCTTTACCAAATGGCAACACGTAATCTTCCGCCGGCTCAACTGAAGTCGCCCCTTTTGTTCCTGGCACTTTACTCCAATACAACCCTTTGTGTTCCAAAATTACCACAGGATTTGGGTCGTAATAAGCGGCTTTCATCAAGCCTTTTAAATCGGCACCATTACTGGGATAGGCTATTTTTATGCCTCTGATATTGGTTACGATACTTTCCACTGAAGATGAATGATAAGGGCCGCCACTGCCATAAGCACCAATCGGCACCCGAAGGATCATACTCACGGGCCATTTTCCGTTGGATAAATAACAGCTTCGGCTCACTTCTGTAAACAATTGATTCAATCCTGGCCAAATATAATCGGCAAATTGAACCTCAACGATGGGTTTTAATCCAACCGCGCTCATGCCAACCGTCGAGCCGACAATAAAGGCTTCTTGGATTGGTGTATTAAACACGCGATCATCCCCAAACTTTTGGGCCAAGGTTGCTGCTTCCCTAAACACACCGCCTAGCCTTGCACCAACATCTTGACCATATAACAGGCATTCTTTGTGTTTGGCCATCAATTCTTCCACCGCAAATAAGGCACAATCCACCATCACTACTTTTTCGGCACCTTTTGGGGTGCGTTCGCCTGTTTCTTCCGTGATTGGTGTGGGTGCAAAATCGTGCGTGAATAGATCTTCTGGTTTGGGGTCTTCTGCAAGTAGAGACAGCCTGTAAGCTGCCTCTACAGCAATTACACATTCTTCCTCAATGACCACGATTTCTTCCGCAGAAAACCCATGATCTAATAATTGCTGTTTCAATACTGGATAAGGATCCCGTGATCGTGCTTCTTCCAAATCATCACGATACCATTCCATGCGTACGCCAGAGGTATGATGATTTAACAACGGTACTTTAGCATGAATCAAAAATGGGCGGCGTTCTTTACGAATCGAAGCAATGGCCTTTTCAACGGCCTCATAGCTTTCAATAAAATTGGCACCATCAATTGAAATGGCTTCCAAGCCTTTGAATCCTTTAGCATACTCATAGGCGTTTTGCGCTCTGACTTCTGCTGCATTGGCCGAAATATCCCAACCGTTATCTTGCACCAAATACAAAATGGGCAACTTTTTCAAGACGGCCATTTGGAAAGCTTCTGCAACTTCTCCTTCGGTAACCGAAGCATCGCCGAGAGAACACACCACAATGGGCGCATTCCCGCGAAGGCGGGAATCTCGTGAATGAAAAGACGCATCGTAATCGTTCTCAAAATTCTCTTTTGTGTTGTTCTCATCTTCAAAGAAAGTAGGACTTTCGCGGTATTTAAAACCCAAGGCAACGCCCGTCGCAGGAATGGCCTGCATTCCTGTGGCAGAAGATTGGTGCGGGATTTTTGGCTTGTCGAGATCTCTCAAACTCGGATGCGCATAATAGGTACGCCCGCCAGAAAAAGGGTCATCTTTTTTGGCCAATAATTGCAACATCAAATCATAAGGCTTCAATCCGAAGGATAATAGCATCGCATCATCTCTATAGTAAGGAAATGCATAATCCTGTGGCAATAGTTGCATTCCGACTGCAATTTGAATGGCTTCATGACCTCTTGAAGTGGCATGCACGTATTTGGACACTTGCTTAAAATTGGCTTCGTACAACTCGGCCATGGCTTTGGCAGTGCAAAGGTTTGTAAATGCTTTATGTAAAATATCTTTGGTTATTGTGCTCATGATTTATTTTTTTGGGCGTTCGGGCCGACTTTACCTTACATGTCCTCGCTTCGCTGTGGGCTTTTCACTTCTACTTAGCGAAGCGATATCACGAATTCCCATTTATAAAATGAGAATGGATTCCTAATCCCTAACGGGAAAATTGTGCTGGCCGAATTATTATATCTTTCTACTACTATCAAATTGCTCAAAATAATCAGCAACACGACGCACAAAACTTCCACCTAAAAATCCGTCGACGACACGGTGATCAAAAGAAAGTGATAGATACATCATGCTCCGAATGGCGATTTCATCGCCTTTTTCAGTTTCAATAACTTCAGGACGTTTTTTAATGATCCCTAATGCTAAAATGGCCACTTCGGGCTGATTGATAATGGGGGTTCCCATAACACTTCCAAAAGTCCCGACGTTGGATATTGTAAAGGTGCTGCCTTTAATATCGTCGCCTCCCAATTTATTTTCTCGAGCTTTATTGGCAAGTTCATTGACCTTTTCAGCCAATGTTCTCAAATCCTTAGTATCGGCGTTTTTCACAACGGGCACTATCAAATTACCGGATGGTAAAGCGGTGGCCATCCCAATGTTGATATCTTCTTTTACGATGATGTTGTTACCATCTACCGAAGCATTGATATTAGGAAAATCCTTGATAGCTTTAGCGACCGCCTCCACAAATAGCGGTGTGAAGGTTAATCGTTCGCCATATTTTTCCTGAAACGCATCTTTATTGGCATTTCGCCAATGGACCATATTGGTCATATCGGCTTCCACATAAGCAGTAACGTGTGGCGAAGTATGCTTAGAAAACACCATATGATCCGCAATCATTTGGCGCATGCGATCCATTGAAATGATTTTACCTTTGCCTTTATCGAAATTCAGTTGTGGAATTCGGTAAGCAGTTGGGTCATGGGTTATGGGTTGCGCAAATTTGTAAGGCCGTCCCTCTTCTATATAACTAAACAGATCGCTTTTTCGTAATCTGCCTTCGTTTCCAGTGGCAGGGATTCGGGCTAATTCTTCAAAACTGATATGTTGTTCTTTAGCGATGGAAATGATTAATGGCGAGAAGAAATCCCCTCCTGACCTCCCCAAAGGGGAGCTTGTCGGACGTAAAAAAAAAGGTTGTGGCTGTTGAACCGATTTTGGCATTGAAACCGATTTTTTCTCTTGATGTGATTTCTCACTAGCGTTCGAAATGTCAACTTCCTTTTTTGGAGACGTCGCCTCTTCAGAAACTTCCAAAATAGCCAACACTTCCCCAACGGGAACAACATCTTTAGCTTTGTAAATGGTTTTTACCATCTTTCCAGATACTGGCGCCGGGACTTCATTATCGACTTTATCTGTGGCAACTTCCAAAATGATGTCGCCTTCTGCAAACGAATCACCTTCGTTAATGAGCCAGTTGATGATGGTTCCTTCAGTTATTGATTCGCCCATTTTGGGCATTTTTAGTTCAAACTTTGACATTCGTTTAGTCTAATTTTTGTTTGTGAGCGCAATCTGCGTTAGCGATTGAACGGCCTGTTTGAGCTCCTTTTTGCTTTTCGCAAAAAGAGCGAGTAGTGAAAGCGCGACCCTTTTCGGGGAACGCCCAATTCATTTAAATTACTCTCACGGATCCTTTCTTGTGGCTAACTTCATTTGAAAGAATAATATTTTTAATTCTTCAGACCTTTCAGGCTTTGAAAACCTGAAGGGTCACTTACCATTCAATTTTTTTTCATGTAATCACGAAGGGTATCATAAGCAGTCTCCTGCATTTTCATATGCTCTGGAACTTCTCTCAACGGCTCCATTTCCCTTAAACTTTCATGGCAATCGGCGGGCAATTGCTGATAGAGTTGTGTGCCTTTGGTTTTCCAAGCGATCATTTCATCACTGACTTCTTTAATTATTTTTGCCGGATTCCCAACCACCAAACTTCGTTTTGGAATGATGGTTTCGGCCTTGACAAATGACATTGCTCCAACGATGCTTTCATCGCCAATATCGGCATCATCCATAATCACGGAATTCATTCCAATGAGGCAGTTTCTACCTAAATTTGCACCATGAATAATCGCACCATGACCAACATGCGCGCCTTCTTTTAGCGTAATTGACTTCCCAGGAAACATATGCACCGTACAATTCTCCTGAACGTTGACACCATCTTCTAAAATGATCTGTCCCCAATCTCCTCTGATTGCTGCGCCTGGACCGATGTAGCAATTCTTGCCAATAATGACATTGCCAGTGACCGCTGCCAAAGGATGCACGAAACTGGATTTGTGGATGACCGGAATGTAACCTTGGAAAGAATAAATCATAGTAATGTTTTATTGAAGATTGTTGATAGAAGATTATTGATTTTTGAACTTCTAAAATCAACAATCGTTAATCTTAATTCGTTAATCACTTATACTCTTTGAGTTTCTCCTTCGTGAATTCTGACAACACCAAGCGCCCACTGATTTTAGCGCGTTGCGCCAGCAGCTGATCCCAATCTTCGGTCCCACGCCAGAACATGGTTTTCATTTCGCTCATGGCTCTTGGATTATAGGTACATAAACCTTCGGCAAATGTGGTTACCGCATCATCCAATGCTTCCACCGAATCAAACACATGAGTATATAACCCTTTTTGCATGGCCCATTCGGCAGTATAAAAAGTGTTGGCATCCATGGCAATTTGAGACATGCCGCTCAATCCTAATTTGCGTTGAACCGCTGGACCAACCACAAACGGACCGATGCCGATATTGAGTTCGCTTAACTTGATTTGGGCGAATTTAGTGGCCATACAATAATCAGTTCCTGCAGCCAACCCTACGCCGCCGCCAACAGTTTTTCCTTGAATGCGACCGATGATGAATTTTGGACATTTGCGCATGGCATTAATGACATTAGCAAAGCCTGAAAAGAAAATTTTGCCGGTTTCTTCATCGTTGATATCAATGAGCTCGTTGAAACTTGCGCCAGCACAAAACGTGCGGTCGCCTCCACTTTGAAGTACGATTACTTTAATATTGTTATCGTCTCCGGCAGCAGTAATGGTTCTTGCCAATTCAGATAAAATATTTCCTGGCAATGAATTTTGTGCTGGATGGAAAAACTCGATGTATCCTACTCCGTTTTTATTTTTTAATTTTACGTATGCTTGTGACATAAACTTTTATTTTATTAAACCTTTCAGATTTTGAAAACCTGAAAGGTTTGTATAACTATTATAATAATCCGAACTGTTCAAAGTGATGATTAAGGTGTTTCCTTTCTAACAAATAGGATTCATATCTGTTAAGCTCTCCAAAAACCAAGTTTTTTAATTTTGCATCGGGATGCGCTTTGAAATATGCCACATATGTTGCTCTTTGTTCGTTGAATTTTGCTTTTGCTGTTTCCAAGTCGGGATATTTTAACTCCTCCAACTTATTTTTTTCGAGTAACGGAAAGTTGGTGTTCTTAGGAAATTTTTCATAGCTATAAAGGCTTGCATGGACTTTTTCCAAAATCTTTTCTGGGGTTGCCACTTCAAAATCTTGAATCTCGCCTGAAGCGATCTTGTAAGTATATTCCAAATGCTCCAACATATGCTGTGGCGTCATAATGCCCCAATTTGGCTTCATATCTGGAGTTAATTTTGATAGACACTCCTCAATTTTTTCATCCGTCATTTCAACGAAAGTCTCCTGTTTTTTCTGAACCATGGTCAAAACCGTAGCGACAGCTACCAACTCGTCATCGGCATCAAAAACCTCAACAAACCATTTGACGATGCCACTTGGATGTTCTGCGGAAGCGACATCTCTATCTACTTTTTGCTTACAAGTTAATCGCACATAAATGGTATCATTATGATACAATGGTCGCAGAAATCGGCAGTCTTCCAATCCGTAGTTGGCGGCCACAGGACCTTTATTAGGATAGACAAACAATCCAGCGGCAGCGGCAATGATTAAATACCCATGCGCCGTTCGCTTTTCAAAAATGCTTCCGTCTAATGAGGTGGTGTCGGTATGGGCGTAAAAATGATCCCAGGTCAAATTTGAGAAATTGATAATGTCCGTATCGGTCAAGGTACGTTTATGAGTTTTTAGTGACATTCCCGGTTGAATATCTTCCCAATGGTATTTGAATGGATGCTGCTCCGCTTCCTTGTATTTTGAGTTAGCTTGATAGATGCCTGTAATTTCCGTTAATGTTGTTGGCGTCCCTTGAATAGCGGTGCGCTGTAAATAGTGTTTGATCCCACGCACACCACCCATTTCCTCTCCACCTCCAGCACGTCCTGGACCGCCATGGACCAAGTTTGGCAATGGCGAACCATGGCCGGTACTTTCTTTAGCCATCTCACGGTTGATGATTAATATCCGTCCGTGATGACTAGCGGCATTGATGACATAATCCTTCGCAATTTTATCATCAAATGTTGTTATTGATGAAACCAAAGAACCTTTCCCCATTTGTGCCAACAAAATAGCTTCATCTAAATTCTTATAAGGCATTATGGTACTTACGGGACCAAAAGCTTCAGTTTCATGAACTGCCAGGTTTTTGAACGGATGATCTTCTCGAAGCAAAATCGGACTTAAAAAGGCACCTTTTTTTGCATCAGCTCCGATGGTTTCGATTTTATCTAAATCGCCATAAACAATACTTGCTGTTTTAGCCAATTCCTGAACGCGATCTCTCACCTCAGCGGCTTGATCTTTACTTATCAAAGCGCCCATGCGTACTTCTTTAAGACGCGGATCACCAATAGTCACTTTACCTAAAGCATTTCCTAAGGCAATCTGTACATCTTCAACTAGATTTTCGGGAACAATAACCCTGCGAATGGCTGTACATTTCTGTCCACATTTCACAGTCATTTCGTTACGAACTTCCTTAATGAACAAGTCAAATTCTGGAGTTCCAGGAATGGCATCTTCACCTAAAACAGAAGCATTTAGCGAATCTGCTTCCATATTGAATGGCACAGATTCTTCAATGATGCGTTTATGGGATTTTAAAAGTCGACCTGTTGTTGCAGAACCCGTAAAGGTTACGACATCTTGAGATTCGACCGTATCGAGAATAGTTCGGGCGGAGCCTGTAATTAATTGTAATGCTCCTTCTGGCAAAATTCCAGAGGCAATGATTTCACGTACGACGGCTTCGGTTAAGAAAGAACCGTTTGTTGCGGGCTTGACGACGGCGGGAACGCCGGCCATCCAATTGGTAGCACATTTTTCCAACATACCCCAAACCGGGAAATTAAAGGCATTAATATGAATGGCCACACCGCGTTTTGGCACCATGATGTGATGGGCCATAAAACGTCCGCCACGAGATAAATCAATAGGCTCGCCTTCGACGTGATAGGATTGATTAGGGAATAATTTTCTTAAAGACGCATTGGCAAAAAGATTACCAAATCCGCCTTCAATATCGATCCAACTATCAACTCTTGTGGCTCCAGTTCTATAACTTAATTCGTAAAAAGCTTCCTTTCTTTTGACCAGATATAAGGCCAAACTCTTTAACATATTGCCACGTTCCTGAAAGGTCATATTGCGAAGGACTTGACCACCTACGGTTCTTCCGTAATGAAGAATTTCGGCAAAGTCCAAACCTTCGGTATCTGAAAGTGCGACGACTTCTCCTGTGACAGAGTCAAACATTGGAACACCTTCTCCTTTACCTACTATCCATTGTCCTGTGACGTAATTTTGTATTTTTTTCATCCTATTCCCACCCTTTCCAAAGAAAAGGACTATTTATTTTGTTATTATTTTTAAAACCTATAAGTGCATTTGATTCCCTCTGGTTTGTACTTTTTTACTTTTTCAGACCTCACAGGTTTTTGAAACCTGTGAGGTCTTTCGTCGAAGCTAGGCTTGCGTTAGGGATTACTAATTCATTCTTATGTGATAAATAAGAAATCGTGAATGCTCCACATTTGAAAGCATTGTTGGAGCTCCTCGAAGAGAGCGACTGCCGAAAGCCCGACCCTTTTTAGGGTAACGCCCAACTATTTATTATAATTCATATTTTCAATTATAGCTGCATAACCCTGACCCACGCCAATACACATTGTAATCAACGCATATCGTTTTCCCGTTTCTTTTAACTCCAAAGCTGCAGAATATGTTATTCTAGCCCCGGTAACACCAAGCGGATGGCCAATAGCGATGGATCCACCATTAGGATTCAACCGTGGATCATCGTCTGCCAACCCCCAAGCTCTTGTGCATGCCAACGCTTGTGCTGCAAAAGCTTCGTTGAGCTCGATCACATCCATGTCGGCCATTGTTAATCCCGCTTTCTCCAATGCTTTATTCGAGGCTTCCACTGGGCCAATACCCATGATTCTCGGTTCCACACCAACGACAGCCGAACTCACAATGCGCGCCAATGGCGTTAGATTATATTTTTCTACCGCAGCTTCCGAAGCTATAATTGTAGCCGCAGCACCATCATTTAATCCTGATGAATTTCCAGCGGTCACGCTTCCTCCTTCAGATTTGAAAGCGCCACGCAATTTTCCTAAAACTTCTAAAGACGTACTTGGTTTTACAAATTCATCTTTAGAAAATCTTATTGGATCCATCTTTCGTTGTGGAATTTCGACCGTTATAATTTCCCTTGATAAACGTCCATTTTCTTGTGCTTTGGTAGCTTTCATCTGGCTCCAATAAGCGAATTTATCTTGATCTTCTCTTGAAATATTATATTTCTCGACCAAGTTCTCCGCCGTTTGACCCATTCCGTCAGTTCCATATAGTTTTTGCATTTTCGGATTGACAAATCGCCAGCCAAAACTGGAATCATACATTTGGGCATCGGTACCAAAAGCACTCGACGGTTTTGCGATAATGTATGGTCCGCGGGTCATGTTTTCAACGCCACCGGCAATAAACACATCGCCATCTCCTGCTTTTATCGCGCGATTCGCGTGAATGATTGCGGATAGTCCAGAACTACATAACCGGTTGACGGTTTCACCAGGAACTGTAAAAGGCAATCCCGCCAAAAGCGCAGCCATTCTAGCGACATTTCGATTATCCTCGCCCGCTTGATTGGCACAGCCTAAAATGACATCGTCATAAGCGTCTTTTGGAATGTTGGGATTTCGTTTTACAATTTCTTCAATGACCAACGCACCTAAATCGTCCGTTCGCACTGCAGCCAATGTGCCCTGATAACTTCCTATTGGTGTTCTGATTCCGTCTATGATGTATGCTTTCATTAAATATTGTTGATTGTTGATCAATTATTTCTGATTTTTGAAGTAGGCATTCAATACCTCTCCAATAAATAAATTCCCATCATTGATCTTTTTTATTTCTAGATTTTATCGATTCAATTCCGAAAACGTATCGCCTTGTTTGATATCGCCAGTTTTGTATCCTTTTAAGAACCAATACTTACGTTGTTCTGAAGTGCCATGGGTAAAGCTATCTGGTTGAACACTGCCCTGAACTCTACTTTGAATAGCATCATCGCCCACTGCATTTGCAGCACTCAATGCTTCGTCAATATCTCCTTCTTCCAAAATTTCTTGATTATAATGCGCCCAAACACCTGCGTAAAAATCAGCTTGAAGTTCTTGTGCTACAGACAACAGGTTGGCTCCCGCTTCGTTAGTTTGTTGTTGCATTTGACGGACTTCCTGAGAAGTTCCCAACAGGGTTTGAACGTGATGACCAATTTCATGAGCGGTTACATATGCTATGGCAAAATCGCCTCCTTTGGCACCAAAACGTGATTTGAGTTCATTAAAAAAGGCCAAATCCATATACACCTTTTGGTCCGCAGGGCAATAAAAAGGGCCAGATGCCGAGCTTGCGTTTCCACAACCTGTTGCTACGGCTTCTGTAAACAAAACCATTCCTGGCTCCTTGTAATTGCCAAGATTGTATTCATTAAAAATTTGACTCCAAGTATCCTCAGTATATGCCAATATTGTGGCCATAAACTCCTCGGTCTCCTTTTCTTTAGCTGTTAATTCTCTTTGTTCCGCTGGTTGAGAAGCGGATTGTGATCGAGAGACACCTTCAAGAATTGGTGCCAGTGTCTGCCCAGTTTCACCACCGAACATTTGAAGCAAAATAACAACTACTGCAATAATGCCGCCGCCAGCAGCTAATTTCCCTTTGGAACTCATCCCACGACGGTCTTCCAAATTTCCACTTTGTCTTCTACCTTGCCATTTCATATGATTTATTGTTTTAGGGTTAGAATCTCTAAATTACTAAATTCAAAAAATTTTATAAGTTATTCTTCCCATTTTTTGCTGGTTCTATAAACGACACCTTTAAAAAGGGCCACCAATTCATCACCACGCTTCACTTCTATAATATTAAAACCTAATTTATTTTTCACGTTTTCAATGACTGATTCAGCTACCAAATAATCCCCCTCATTCAATGCTTCAATATGATTTATGCTTGTTTCAATGGAAACCGCATATTTTCCATGAGTATTCGCTGCAAAACCAAATGCGGTATCTGCCAATGAATAACTGATTCCGCCATGCGCTTTCCCCATACTGTTCAGCATTTCTTTACGAATGGTCATGGCTACTTTGCAACGCCCTATTTCACATTCAAGAATTTCGATGCCGAGCCAGGAGCTGAAGGAATCGAGTGATAACATTTTATAGGGTATTTTATTTCCGTCTAAAGGCATTAGGGATTTGGTATTAGGAATTAGTTTGACTGCTTTCTTTCTAAAATCTTCTTTCTTAAGGAGGACATCATTCTTGTTAATTCTGAAATTAATTTCCTATTTTCTTCATCTTCCTAAAAATTAATATATAATCTTCTTTTAGCCTTTGTACTGCAACTGACACATTCATTTGCACTATAAATCGCATAATTTATATGTTTGACAAACTGTGCATCTGAACCAGGATAACCTTCAGCAATATTTAATGCAATGGAATCAGCAGCTCTTCTAAATTGTGACGACAATGCATATAATTCATAAGACGGAAACTCTTTAACTAAGGCGTCAACAACTTCACCAAAATCCATCGCTTTTTGATAAACCTGTAAATCCTCAAACTTAAAATTATAATCACTACTCATACTAATGCCAAATTCCTATTACCTAATTCCTGATAAAATTTTTATTCAAAAAACCTACTACCCAATTTATTCATTCTCCGCAACAACGGACTACAGCGATACCTATCTTCACGATATTCATCGTACAATTCATCTATTTTATTAACACACCAAGCGATCCCTTTTTCATCTGCCCAAGCCAACAAGCCTTTTGAATAGTTAACACCTTTGGTCATGGCATTATCAATATCTTCTGCGGAAGCGATATTCCAGAATAAAGCATCAGCTGCTTCGTTGATGAGCATCACAAGGACACGGTCGAATATTTGCTGTGGCAATTTTTTATCATGAGCGTCCTTTTCTTGATAGTAATCGCGTTCAGGAATGACTATAGCACCGTTTTTATCATAATTATAATAGCCTTTTCCTGATTTCCTACCCAAATA
>JBARDR010000005.1:0-1673 GCA_049795335.1 Gelidibacter sp.
ACTTATTACTATTGGAAATTTTTGTTGCTACCCCGTTTTTCCAGTAGGTGGCTACATCATGAGTGCCATTGTTTTCAACCCCTACCACATATACGTTAGTGCCCACCACTGTTATGTCACTCGCAAAAGCAGTTTGAGTCCCATCCGTCAGTTTTGTGGCCTTACCATTTTTCCAATAGACGGCGACATATTTATTGCCTATCTTTTCAGCTCCAGCCACGTATACATCATTGCCAACAACGGTTATTTTCCCCACGCCTGAATCATTGCTTTTATCAGATAGTATGTGCTGAACCCCGTTTTTCCAATATACCGCCATAGTGTTGCCGTTTTCATTCCTTACATTTGCTGCCACATATACATCATTGCCAACAATAGCAATCCCTTCAGCAGCCGCGTAATCAGCCCCCTCGGTTAGCTTTGTGGGTACGCCATCTTTCCAATATACAACTGCTTCTTTATTGCCGGGGCTTTCAAATCCTGCGACATATAAAACGGTTTTCTTTTCTTTTTCGAGGTCTCCTTCTGAGGTGTCGGTTTTGCTGCAAGCCAAAAGACTCAGAGTTAGTAGGCCTGTAATGATTAGGGATGTTGAGAATTTTTTCATGTTACTTTTATTAAAAATTTGAGGTTGAATGTGAGGTGCTTTACCAAAAAAATAGTGCGAAATTACTCACTATTTAAGGGCAAGATATGTACAATAGAAAGACACTGAAACGTTAAATATTATTTGGTAGGGTTGAGTGCGTATTCATACAGTTTGAATGAGTATCGGGAATTCATGTCAGCACCTACGGTATTGATTTCACCACAATATATTGCGTTAAACACTTATTTATAAGTCTTATAAAGGTTTTGAAAAGGCGTTTGAAACCGATAGGATTGATGCTATGATCATTGGGCACGGCACTCCATGCACACCTGTGCTATGGGTCGCGAAGATGTGGTTAGCACGGACTTTGCTCCTCGGTTAGTAAGCCGTTTTGAAATACGTTG
The DNA here is from genome assembly GCA_049795335.1 of Gelidibacter sp. GTDB lineage: Bacteria > Bacteroidota > Bacteroidia > Flavobacteriales > Flavobacteriaceae > Gelidibacter. The sequence continues at coordinate 997 of JBARDR010000005.1, forward strand.
GAAAGGTGCAATTATAAGTTATAATGTAAAACAAGTGCTATTCAAAGGAAGGCTTACAGCACCAATAGTTGGGGCCGCGTACGACATTCAGTGGAGCGTTAGCGTGGGTCAGGGGCATTTAACTATTCAAACTTAATAAACATATGTTCGAAATTGATAATCATGGTGTCAAACGCTTCTATTAAATCTTGGCCAATATTCCCGTAACCCGTTTCCTGCGCTTTAACTTTTTCGTTCAGTAAATTTATATTTTTGAGGGTGACTTCTTTTTCTCCAATCTTGAAGGTATAGTCAATATTAAATGCATCAAACTCCTTTTTCCCACCGGCGCCTCCAAAACTAATTTTTTGAAGTTCATACTGTTGCTCAATCTCGGTCTTATTTTCTACATAAAAATTATAATAAAACATGGTGTGGTCTGCGCCAGTATCAAATGTGAAATGTTTATTGTTGATATAGATTAATGGAATCAATCCATTTAATGCCATATTGGAATTTTCAGAGAAGCTTGACCTTTTTTCGGGAACTATAAAATAACCCTCCTTGGTTATTCTGATTTCTTTAAATGCTTCAATCACCGGGAATCCTAATATGCCATATATCTGATAATTTATCTGCGGAAACGCTAAGGCCTCATCGGGCAATACCAAAAATATGATATTATACATCTCAATAGC
>JBARDR010000006.1:0-1562 GCA_049795335.1 Gelidibacter sp.
TAATCACTCCTGGTGACCGCGCCGATATTATTTTGGGTGCGCTCCAAGCTAATATTTCAGATAATTACCCAGCCATATCCGGAATTGTGTTGACCGGCGGAATTATGCCTGAAGACTCCATTCTCAAACTTATTGAAGGACAACCTGATGTTGTGCCCATTATTTTGGTTGAAGGCGGAACTTTCTCGGTCACCAACTGTATTGGGAATATCCAATCGCAGATTTATGCCGAAAATACAGATAAGATCACAACGTCCATTAAGGAATTTGAAAAATACGTCAAAGTAGAGGCCTTGGTCGAACGTCTGATAACATTCGAAACTAAGGGAATCACGCCGCGAATGTTCCAGTATAATTTGTTTCAAAAAGCAAAAGTCAATAAAAAACATATTGTGCTGCCTGAAGGCTTGGATGAACGCATCTTGCGTGCCACCAAACGATTGGTGGACCTTGATGTCGTGACCATAACCTTACTTGGCGATAAAAAACAGATTGAAGATAAAATAATAGCCTTTGATATTGGATTGGATCTAAAAAAGGTGACCGTTATAAATCCTATTGATTCTACTTATTTTGAATCCTATGCAGAAACGCTTTATGAACTGCGCAAACACAAGAATGTCAATTTGGCGATGGCTAAGGATTTCATGGAAGATGTGTCCTATTTTGGGACGATGATGGTTTATAAAGGCGATGCTGACGGCATGGTTTCGGGTGCCGCACATACCACGCAGCATACCATTCTGCCCGCACTTCAATTTATTAAAACCAAACCAGAAGCGCCAATTGTGTCTTCGGTGTTTTTCATGCTTTTGGACGACCGTGTTTCGGTGTATGGGGATTGTGCCATTAATCCAAATCCAACGGCGATACAATTGGCAGATATTGCCATTTCCTCTGCTGCAACCAGTTTGGTTTTTGGAATTGAACCCAAAATTGCGATGTTATCGTATTCTTCTGGATCATCAGGAGTAGGAGCAGATGTGGAACGCGTACGTGAAGCTACAAGAATTGTTAAGGAAAAAAGACCTGATCTTAAAGTAGAAGGGCCTATTCAATATGACGCCGCGGTTGATATGCATGTTGGTAAACTGAAACTTCCAGATTCGGAAGTTGCAGGTCAAGCAAATGTCTTTATTTTCCCTGATCTGAATACCGGAAATAACACCTATAAAGCGGTACAACGCGAAACAAAAGCCTTAGCCATTGGGCCCATCATTCAAGGCTTGAATAAACCAGTTAACGATTTAAGTCGCGGCTGCACCGTGGATGATATTTATAACACCATTATTGTGACGGCAATTCAGGCGCAAGGGATTTAATGCGTTTTAAGTACCAAGTATTAAGAATAAAGACAGCAAGTCAAAAAATTAAAGATATATGAAGATATTAATCATCAATTCCGGAAGCTCTTCCATCAAATTTCAGTTAATGGATATGCCCTCCGAAACCTTGATATGTTCTGGATTAGTGGAGCGCATTGGCTATCAATTTGCCACCATCAACTACAAAACAGGTAAAACAACACTTCAGCACACCCATAATATAGAAAATCACGAACA
>JBARDR010000007.1:0-4179 GCA_049795335.1 Gelidibacter sp.
CGCGGTCTTTTGTTGTGGATAATACGAGATAATCTCTGTTGGCCCAATACAACCCAAAGGACATTCCCATAATTAAGCCGGCCACCATTAATCCGAAATAATCGATTTGATCCAAGGACATCATAAAAACCATGGAAACGCCACTGAGCAACATCCCTAATGAAAAAAGGCTTTTGACATTCACTTTATTCAACAAATAGCCATTTAACAAAAATGTAATAGGAATGCCGACATAAATGGCCAATTGGTACAAAATTACTTTAGAGGGATCGTTAGAATTTCGCATAATATACGAGGCCACAAAAATGTCGATGACCGGCATTACAAAAGCATAAATTGCATTGGTGATGATTAATATGATGGCGCTTCTCGAAAAATCCTTTAATCCTACTTTTGCTAAATCCATGATTAGTGTTCTAGTGTTTTTAAAATCTCTTGAATTGAAAATGTGGCCATCGCGACAAATTCATCTGCTGCGCCGTAATACATTTTAATAGTATCGCCTTCCACAATATGACCATTTGTAAAAATGACTTCTCCAAAAAAACCTTTGCGTTCAAATTCTTCTTTTGGCTCCATAAGTGGTGAGTTCGAACGGGCAATAACTTTTGAAGGATCTTTTAAATCCAATAAAATCGCACCTAAGCAATAACGGTTCTTTTCAGTGGCGCTGTGATATATTTCCAACCAGCCTTGATCTGTTTTTATGGGTGCTGCTCCTGCCCCAAGACGTTTGCTGTCAAATTTGCCTTCACGGGTTTTTGCAATACATTTATGATTTCCCCAATGCACAGCATCGGGCGATTCAGCCAACCAGATATAATTTCCGCCTAATTCGGGACTACTAGGCCGATGCAATGCATAATACTTGCCGTTTATCTTTTCTTCAAAAATGGCACAATCCTTATTGTGCGGACTGAAGATCATGCCTTTCTTTTCAAAGTTTTTCCAATCTTTAGTTGTTCGAAGTCCAACGCCAACGCCATTGGGCGACACCATCGTATAGGTTAAAAAATAAGTATTTTCAATTTGCGAAACTCTACAATCTTCAATGCCGTAAGATTCGTATGCGCCTTCTCCGAAGAGCGGCGGATAGTTAACATCTTCAGAAAACTTGATACCATCGTCGCTGAACAGGATTCGCAAATGAGAAATGGTGGTTAAATAATCAGTGCCATCGTATTTAATGACGCGTGCATCAGATGCGTTTAATTTTGGATCGTCACGTTTAAAGTCTAAAATTTCTACTTTACCCACAGCGTTATAAATGGGTACTGACAAAAACCCGTCTTTTTGAACCGTTCTTTCGGCAACTCTAACCAGCAGTGCTATTTTTCCATTGAAGGTAAATGTTCCCGGATTCAACAAGCATTCAATACTCATCTGTGCATTGCTCGGTCTTAAATCTGAAGGGGATAATATTGGATTTTGTTTATATCTTTTAGCTATATCTGTCATAGTGGTCTTGAATTTTTAAACATAAAAAAGAGAAGTAGCTTCTTTGAGAAAAACTACTTCTCTAAGATTAAAAATGACTAACTCAAATAATAATTTTCAATCTTTATCAATTTAGTATCCTGGATTCTGAGTAATCGTACCGGCAGATTTATCTACTTCACCTTGCGGAATTGGGTATAAGTAATTTTTATCCTGAAAATTTTTACCAAGCCCTGTTAGAAACGATTTTGCAATGCCCCATCGTTTTAAATCATTGAATCTTTGGGATTCAAAACCTAATTCTACGCGTCGCTCATGCATTAACCAATTTTTTACTTGAACAGGATCGGTTGAATTTGGTCTTGCGACTAAGGTTCCAGGAGGTACGGTAGAGCCATCTGCAGTTGGTGATGTTCGCGCTCTATTCCTTATCTCATTAATAATGGCAACGGCACCATCATAATCGCCAGTTTCGTTTAAGGCTTCCGCCTTCCAAAGTAAAACATCGGCATAACGTATATATATTTTATTACTTGGCGCATCATCATTCCCTTTATTGTCACCTACCGTATTTCCTAATAATTTTGAAGGATTTTGATTAGCCACATCAACAGTATATAGTAATCTCGGATCGTTTAGCTCAAAAGCACTTATAAAATCAGGCGTTGGGGCAACAAATCCCCATCCTATCAATGCACATAAACCGTTTCCTTTTCGCGGGTTTTGATCAGAAATATGATCGTAAGCAAAGATGACTTCATCATCAGAAAACTCTTTACCCACATCAAAACTGTCAAAATAGTTGACATTCAAACTATAAAAACCAAGACTTTCCAGTTCGTTTACATGCGTGATAACACTTGACCAATCTTCATTATATAAAGCGACTTTGGCCTGCATAGCAATTACAGCTCCTTTTGAAGCTCTCCAAGGTTCAGCAGGCGATGGATATTTTGAGTTTGGCAGCAGTTCTTTTGCCGCTAATAAATCAGCATTTATCTGTATCCAAATTTCAGCTTTCGGTACGCGAACTGCAACTTCAAATGCTTCAGCAAATGATTTTAATGGCTGGGTTAATAATGGGACATCTCCAAAATTATTTACTAAATCAAAATAGTAAAACGCTCTTAAGAAATGGGATTCTCCTAACAATTGATTTTTGCGTGCATCACTGATACCAACAGATTGAGTGACTTCAGAATTGGTCAAATAACTAATGGCAAGGTTTATTCTATTAATGCCTTCATAATCATAAAGCCATATCCCATTAAAAGCGCCATTATCGGATGTGAAATTGAAGGTACTAATATCATCCATCCAAGCTTGATCACCATCTGGATTCCATTTTTTATTCATGTCACTTGATGCGATATCTTCTAAAATAAAATCATTTCTAGTCACAGTGCCATCATCCCATTGCCACTCACCCACAAGATTTAAAGTGCTTGAAAGCAATTGATAGGACGAACTTACCGAAGATTCCAGAGTGGTTATTGTAGGACTCGTATCCACCTGATCCATGGTAAGCAAACCAATAGGTTCCTTTGTGAGCTCATCATTACATCCTATAAATATTAAAAAGACGCTTATTGCAATTAAACTTTTATATAGTGTTTTCATAATTCGTGTTTTTAAAATATTAAAACTGGACATTTACACCAAACAAAACCGATGAAGCTAAAGGATAGGTTCCTTTATCAGTGGTATCGGTAGATTCTGGATCTAAACCTGAATATTTGGTTGATGTCAATAAATTTTGACCGGAGATATAAACGCGCAAATTCTGTAAACCTTCGATCGCTTTTATGGTATAGCCGATTTCTATGTTTTTGAGTCTAAAATAAGAAGCATCCTCAACATAAAGACTAGATTCCTTACTACTCCCGTTATCTTCAAATGTGACTCTTGGTATGGTATTACTAGTTCCTTCGCCATCCCAAGCACCCAAAATATTTGTGGTATAATTGAAAGGTCGGGTATCAAAATCAATGATTTTTTTCGCATCATTATATTTGTCAACCCCTTGAACCCCTTGCAGAAGACAGGAAAAATCAAATCCCTTATAACTTGCCGATAACGTAGCGCCGTAAGTAAGATCGGGTATAGCGTCACCAGTAAATGTTCTATCATCAGAATTGATGACACCATCCTTATTTAGATCTGAAAACTTGATGTCTCCAGGCCTAACGTTAGGGTGCGGAGCGCCACTTAAATAGCTATCAATCTCCGCCTGATTTTGGTAAATACCCACCATTTTATATCCGAAAAAGGAATTTAAGGACTGCCCAACTTCCTTAGTCTGCAATTTTTCAACACTATTAATTAAGGTCGCGAAGTTTCCATTGATCCCATACTTGAAAGCGTTGTCAACGTTTCTATAGTTTAAAGTAAATTCAAATCCTTTATTAATTACTTCACCAGCATTGACAATAGTTGGCGAGACATCTCCAACAATACTTGGAAGCCCAATTGGCAATAGAATGTCTGTTGTTTTTTTTACGAAATAATCGGTAGATATGGACAACTTGTTCTCCAAAAACCCAAAGTCAATCCCAAAGTTGCTGGATTCAGAAGTTTCCCATTTCAAATCATCATTACCGTAACGTTTCACAACAACTTTTCCATCTATTTGACTTATTAAAGTTAGATAGGCATAATTATCAATTTCCTGATTTCCTAATTTACCCAAACCTGCTCTCAATTTTAAGTTAGATAACCAAGAGACATCTTTTAAGAAATTTT
>JBARDR010000008.1:0-4162 GCA_049795335.1 Gelidibacter sp.
AAGCGTCCGAAATCTATAAAAATCATGAGGTTTCTACACGTTATGAATTTGAAATAGCATCACTATATTATCAACAAGGTCAAAACTTCGAAGCCAAAACCAATGCTGATGTGCGCTGGAAATTCAAAGATGCGTTAGAAATTTGCAACGCTGTGATCAAAGCGTTCCCTAAAAGTAAAGGTGCCGAAAGCTGCATCGTTTTAAAGGATATTATTTTAAAACCAACAATACAACTCACTGCAGAAAACAGTATTCCTGTTCAAGAAAACAGTCTGTTATTGCTAAGCTATTCTAATTTGAATAACTTAAAATTCAAAGCATTTAAACTTTCTGTTTCACAATTAGAAAAGTTCAACAAAACCTATCGGCAGGAGGAACGCTTTGCTTTTATCAAAAGTTTGAAAGCGACAGAAGAGTGGCAAAGCCCACTTAAGGATGAAAAGGATTTTCAAGTCCATACTACTGAGGTTGTCGTTCCAAAATTGAGCAATGGGCACTATCTTATTGTGTCAACGCCTGATTTTTCCAATGGTGAATTTTTCGCTTATAAAACCATTCAAGTGACCAATATGGCATTGCTCACAAAGTCTGATACCAAAAAAGAATTATTTCAATTGATCAACAGAACCAATGGTCAGCCAATTGTTGGGGCGAAAGTTTCAGTGAGATATCAAGAAAATTATAATAACAGTTATAAAACAGAAAATTTCCAAACCGATAAACAAGGCGAATTCAGCCTGACAAACTCCGAAAACCGCTATTACAATATGGATGTTACCGCCGTATATAATGGCGAAACTGCCTACTTTAAGAATTATTATAGCAACAGATATTATAACGATAACGATACGCAAGATCAAGTAACTTACCATCCCTTTTTATTTACCGATCGCAGCATTTACCGGCCCGGACAAGTGGTCTATTTCAAGGGAATTGCTACAAAAACAGAAAATAAAAAAACCAGCGTTTATGCCAATCAACCAGCAAAAGTAACCCTTACCAATGTCAATGGCGAAGTGGTCAAGGAGCTACAACTAAAAACAAACGAATATGGCTCGGTTTCAGGAGAATTCATTTTACCAAACGATGGATTAACAGGGAGTTTTGGCATCAGCATCGATGCTGGAGGGTATGGTTACACTAGTATTTCTGTGGAAGAATACAAGCGTCCAAAATTTGAAACCAAATTCAATCCGGTTACCGAAACCTTTAAAGTCAACGATTCGGTCACGATCAAAGGAAACGCTTTGGCCTACGCCGGAAGCACGATTACCGATGCCAAAGTGGTGTATCGTGTACATCGCAAAGTTCAATTTCCACGTTGGTATTATTGGTACCGACCTTGGTTTAACAGTGAACCACAAGAAATTGCGCATGGCGAAAGCATCACAGATAAGGACGGGAATTTTGAAATCACTTTTAAAGCCATTCCTGATGAAAGTGTAGACAAAACCAGTTTGCCAGTATTCAATTATGAAATTACTGCGGATGTGACTGATCTTAATGGAGAAACACGAAGTGCAACCACCATTGTGAATGTGGGCTATCAGGCGCTTTTAGCAAATATCAACATTGAAGATCAGTTGGATAAAACCAGTAAAAAAAACCAATTATCGCTTACGACCAAAAATTTAAATGGCGAATTTGTTCCCGCTCAAGGCACAATCAAGATTTACAAATTGGAAGCTCCAAAAGAAGTTTTAAGACCGCGCCCATGGGCTGCACCAGATTATCCAGCACTGTCTCGTGAAGAGTTTAAAAACTTATTCCCGCATGAAGCCTATCAAGATGAGCATAACCCAGAAACTTGGGATAAAGGAAAAATGGTTTTTGAATCCAATTTTGACACATCAAAATCCAAACAAATCGACTTAGGAAATCTTAGAAAATGGGATTCTGGAAACTACGTCGTCGTTTTGGAAAGCACCGATAGATTTGGACAATTAGTAAAAGACCAAGCGCGAACTTTTGTGTTCAGTCCAGAAGATAAAATACTTCCAGACCATCAGTTATTTAGCGTGATCACCGATCAATCAACTTATAAAATCGGTCAGAATGTGATCATTACTTTTGGTAGCGCTGCCGAAAACTTAGTAGTCACAGTAGATGTAGAAAAAGGTCAAAAAATCATCAAGACTTATATTATTCCGCTGAGCAATAACAAAAAAACGATTGCCATTCCAGTATTAGAATCAGATTTGGGCGGCTTTGCAATTCATTACAGTTTTGCAGCATTTAACAGTTTTCAGTCTGGAACACTAACTATTACTGTTCCGTATCCAAAATCGGAACTGACTATTGAAACGAAAACTTTTAGAGACAAATTAGAGCCTGGAACTGACGAAACTTGGAGTTTCAACATCAAAGGCCCTCAAGGCGATAAAGTGAGCGCTGAATTATTGGCAAGTATGTATGATATGTCTTTGGATCAATTTCAACCGCATCAATGGCAATTTAGTCCCTTATATCAACCTGTTTATTACAGCAATAACCAACGGAGCGCCACAAACAGCTTTGGCAGCGGCGTTTTTAATGTGTATTTACCAACCAATAACTTAAGCTATCCCTACCAAAATTATGACCAATGGAATTGGTTTGGCCTTTATTTTGGGAATGGAAGATATGGGATAGAATCAATGGTTCGAGGCACGGCTTCAGGAGTTCAAATGGAAAACGCTATGGTAATGCGAAAAGATTCAATGCTCGACGACAAGTCTGAAGGAGAGGTTATGGCACAACTGAATACTCCTCCCACACCACCGTTTCCTTCGGATTCAAAAAATGAACCTAAAGAGGATTTAGAATCTGTCGGCATTCGGAAAAATCTTCATGAAACGGCATTCTTCTTTCCACAATTACAAACCGATGCAAATGGAAATGTCACATTTAGTTTTACCACATCAGAAGCTTTGACCAAATGGAAATTACAGTTATTGGCCCATACTAAATCCTTAGAAAGCGCCACTAAATCTTTAGAAACCGTTACTCAAAAGGAATTGATGGTCATCCCAAATGCACCTCGTTTTCTGCGTCAGGGCGATGCGATTTCCATCAGTACCAAAATCGCTAATCTTACAGAAAAGTCGTTATCTGGAGAGGCTATTTTACAACTTTTTGATGCGATTACTGGCGATGCTATTGATGCAAAACTAAATAATTCTAACAACAGAAAACCTTTTACTGTTGATGCGAAAGGCAATTCACAAATCACATGGCCCTTACACATACCCGATGATGTGGATGCCGTTCTTTATAAAGTGATTGCAAAATCTGGTGTTTATAGTGATGGCGAACAAAACGTCCTTCCAGTGCTTTCAAACCGAATGTTGGTCACAGAAACCTTGCCGATGTGGGTCCGCTCCAATGAAACTAGAACTTTTACTTTGGAAAAACTGGCTTCGTCAGGTTCAGCCAACGCTTCAAAAACACTAAAGAACCACAAACTGACCTTGGAAATGACTGCAAATCCAGCGTGGTATGGGGTTCAGGCTTTGCCCTATTTAATGGAATATCCTTACGACTGTAACGAGCAAATTTTCAGCCGCTTTTACGCAAATGCATTGGCAAGTCATATCGCGAACAGCAATCCTAGAATTAAAGAGGTATTTGACCAATGGGCTTCACAAGATGCCTTGATCAGCAATCTTGAAAAAAATGAGGAATTGAAAAACATTTTGATTCAGGAAACACCTTGGTTACGTGATGCTCAATCCGAAACGGAGCAAAAGAAACGGATCGCACTATTGTTTGACCTGAACAAAATGACCAACGAATTGCAGTCGGCACAACGCAAACTTCAAAACAACCAAATGAATAACGGGGCTTGGGCTTGGTTTGAAGGCGGACGAGAAAATCGTTTTATCACACAACAGATCATTACAGGCTTTGGACATTTGAAAAACTTAAATGTTACCCAAAAAGGCACTGAAGCCTCTTCTAGTGACATGATCAAAAAAGCCATCACTTATTTAGATGCGGAATTTGTTCAAGAATATAAAGATCTTCGAAAATATGATAAAAAAATAGATTTAAGCAAAGATTATTTAAGCTATACCCAATTACACTATTTGTATATGCGTAGCTTTTTCCCTGAAATCGCAAAAAGCAAAGAAGTTCAAACCATCATCGATTATTATCAAACGCAAATCCAAAAGTATTGGCT
>JBARDR010000009.1:0-11218 GCA_049795335.1 Gelidibacter sp.
ATCCATTTTATATCTTCGAGTTTTTCATCATATATCTGAAGCTTATTTGTAACTCCCGAAATAATTTTTACAACATCCAATAATCCGCCATCATAATTGGAGAACACCTGATCTCTATTCTTAGGAATTGGCTTATACACCACATCTCCGTTGTCCTGATTAAATTTAGCCCATCGCCATTGATCTTGATGTCTGTCCCAATCGCCTACCAACATATCAAACAAACGCGCTCTGATATAGGCGTTTTCATCAATCTTATATTTTTCGCTCTCTCGGATTTTTTCAACAATATCATAGGTACTTTCAATATCATCGGCATATCCAAAATTGCGCTCATCAGTATAGTTTTCTTCGGGAAACTCTTCTATCATATACAATTGTTCGCCAAATTGGTCATTGAAATCGCCCAAGTATTTATGCTTCGGAATATAAAATAGCGCTGGATTGGTATGGTAAATTTTACCAGCATCGGACAAATCAGGAATGGCCATAAACGCATAGGGGTGTGCTGATGTGTAAAAGTCTAAAATAAGACTTTCAATTTCTGTCCGCTCATAATCGTCCGTCACATAAGAATTATTGAGCAGCACCTTTTCCAAATATCGCGTCGTGTTTTTACGTAGCGCTCTCATATGCAACTCTCTTCCGTCATTTGTCTTGAGTCGCAACGATTTTGGTTGATGCCCGCCGCCAGCACGAACTATTTCCAATCCGCCGTAAAGTGTGTCCAACGTCGCCACCTCCACTTTAATGGGTTTACTGTAAATACGTCGATAGTGCTCTTCCAAAAGCAATTTAGAAACAGACGATTTCTCTAGATATTCCTCTGGGTAAATGGCAACCTCAACTTCCTTTGGAAATGTATCGGCCAATACCGACACATCAAAGGTCTTTTTAGGTGGATGAACTTCCTTTTGAAACAATAGATGCGGCTTATTGTTTTCCGAACCAAAATACTGCACCCATGAACTGCCATCTTTAAAAACAGTGAGCACAGCAAATCCTTGATTTCCGTAAGCAAAAACACCATGATTCTTTAAATTGACTGCCGACGTTTTCGATCCTGCTCCAGAAACAATCTGTTTGACATTCCCGTTGTCAATGTATTGCAGGGTATGCTCGTGACCAGAAACAAAAACAATGTTGCCATTTTCAGTCGCTAAATTTTCCATCCGATTCATTAAATCGTTATAGAATTCATTGTATCGGTCCTGAATGGAAACCCCTCCTTGTGCTCTAATCTGAACGGCTAAGGATGCCAATCCTGGCATTGGAATTTTCTTCTGAACAGGAAATAAATGTTTTTCGAGCGCAAACTGTCCACCATGAGTAGCGTTGGTATACATGGGGTGATGCATTGCAAAAACGATGGTTTTACCTTGAGCATTTTTGATTTCGTTTTCAAGTTCTAGCATCAAACGCTCCCGTGTTTTTATGACGCAGTTTTCATTGATGGTCGGATAATGATCCCAATTTTCAAGGTACCACTGGGTATCAATGATAATCATATGAATGGTTTCACTCACCTCAATAGTTTTTAGCGGACAACCATCTTCTGGAAAAAAACTATTTTCATCAAGCGCTTTTTTGATGTATTGTTCTTCCCGTTTCACACCAGTAACGCCTCCACCAGCATACCATTCATGATTCCCAGGAATGAAGATGCTCTGCCCTTTAAAATCTACCACAGCTTTTACTTGGGCATTAAGCATATTTTCAGCCGCAGCACGATACTTATGGCTTGGCTTCGGAAGTCCGGCAGGATAGATATTATCTCCCAAAAACAAGGTGTAATCGCCATTAGTGTTTTTATCTGAAATATAATCACGAAACGCGGTTAAGCTTTGAGACATGCCATGCATTGGGGATAAACCCGCATCGCCAACTAAATAAAAAACCTTATCCACTGCTTTATCCGGAAAAACATTTTCCTGATCTTCTATGTCCAAATATTGTGGCTTGAAGGATGCACAAGCATTTATAAGGAAGGCAAACAAAAGAAGGACGCTGATTTTTTTAGTGAAATTCATTAATTGTTGACTTTTTCAGAATATTTTTTAAGAAATAATTGGATTTAGAAATGAACATCTAATCCTTCCTAAGGACTGCATATGCAATCAGAATCCTCCTTAATTTTAAAGATACAAATGAATCTATTTCAAGGACTTGTCAAATCGAATGCCCACTTATTTCAAAAAACTGCCGTTAAGAACTACAGGACAACATGGAGCAGCCAACTTTATGACGCGCCCATTCTGGTCTTTTGGCGAACCATTTTTGATGTTCGGGTTGTTCATCATAAGGCTTTTTTAAGAGTTTAAAAAGCTCATCAATCAGCGCATAATCACCTTCGTTTACCTGATCAACAGCCAATTGCGACATGTAATTACGCAGGACATATTTTGGATTTACGGCGTTCATGTGATTTTGTCGTTCTTTATCTGAAGTGGATTCATTCTGCAATCGTTCTGCATAGCGTTCAAACCATGACTTCCATTGCTGTCTTATGCTATCAGAAAGATCTGTTGGATTATAAAATGCATCATGAATAATAGTGATCCCTTCTGAAGGCTTCTCTTTTTTGAAATCGCTCAAGTTTCTAAAGAAAATGGTCATATCGATTTCAATCAACTGCAGAAGATCCTCTAAATCTTGAATCAACAAGTGATCGCTAGTTTCTACTAATTCCAAACCTAATTTTGAACGCATCATATTTAAGGATTCCTCTTCAAAATCTACGGTATAGCTCTCCAAAATATCCTCCATAGCTTTTGCATCTTCAATCAGCGGATAAAGTGCATTGGCCAATTGATATAAATTCCACAAACCCATATTAGGCTGATTGCCATATCTATAGCGTTTGCGCTCGCTATCGGTGGTGTTTGGCGTCCATCCAAAATCAAAACCTTCGAGCCAACCATACGGGCCATAATCGATGGTCAATCCCAAAATGGACATATTATCAGTATTCAATACGCCGTGAACAAATCCGACCCTTTGCCAATGGATGATCATTTCCAAAGTGCGTTTCGAAACTTCAGCAAAAAACTGGATATATGCGGCTTTAGATGGTTTTCCCAAATGTGAAAAATGCTGATGGATCGTAAAATCTACCAGCGTTTTTAAATTCTTATGATCCTGACGTGCGGCAAATACTTCATAACTTCCAAACCGTAAAAAACTCGGCGACACACGACTCACTATTGCACCTTTTTCATATTCTGGATGACCGCTGTACATGACATCGCGCATCACGTCATCGCCAGTTAATGCCAAAGACAAAGCGCGCGTTGTCGGTACGCCCAAATGATACATGGCTTCACTACATAAATATTCTCTAACAGAAGAACGCAACACCGCCAAACCATCTCCAGTCCGGGAATATGGTGTTGGCCCTGCGCCTTTTAACTGTAACATCCATTGCTTATCGTGATGCTCAACCTCGAATAAATTAATGGCACGGCCGTCACCCAATTGCCCGGCCCAATTGCCAAATTGATGCCCGGCATAACACATGGCAAAAGGCTTTGTGTTTTCTAAAACGGTATTTCCCGTAACGATTTTTAGAAATTCTTCAGAGTGTGCGTCCTCTTCTGTCAGGCCTAAATTGTCCAACATTTCCGGAACTACGTGCACTAATTCGGGATTGGAAGTTTGTTTGGGTGTCACATAAGAAAAACAGGCTTCAGGAACCTGTCTTCTTGTGTTTTCAAGAATTGGATCGGCTGGTAATTCGGTAATAAAGGTATCTTTTACGTTAAACTTCATTCAATTTACTTTCGTTTAATAGCTGTCAGTGCCGAAGCTTCGGGACTGACAGCTCTATTTTAAATTTAAACAGTGGTACTTTTCAACTTGTCGGCGTGCAATTTCCGCAATTTCGCTAACTTCGGCGTGATTACTGCGCTGCAATATCCTGCCGTTTGATTATTGGCATAATAATTTTGATGTAGCTCTTCGGCTTTATGAAAGTTTTCCGCTGGACTGATTTCGGTAACAATGGGACGTTCATAATAAGGTGCTATTTCCCTAGCCACCAGTTCAGCAGTTATCTTTTGTTTTTCATCATGATAAAAAATGACTGATCGGTATTGCGTGCCGGCATCGGCACCTTGGCGATTTAAGGTGGTTGGATCGTGGCTCGTCATAAAAATGATTAATAAATCTTCATAAGAAACAATCAACGGATCAAAACTGACCTGGATGACCTCAGCGTGACCTGTCAATCCTGAACACACTTCGCGGTAGGTCGGTGTTCCAGGGACTGTTCCTCCCATATATCCTGACACCACTTTCTCAACGCCCTTAACTTCATTAAAAACGGCTTCTGTACACCAAAAACAGCCACCGCCAACAGTCATTATTTCTAAATTTTTATCTGACATCATGATTTTTTTTTAAACGTTCTTCTTAGAGGTATCCATGGTCATCGATTCTGAATTGATGCAGTAACGGAGACCGCTAGGTTCTGGTCCGTCAGGAAACACGTGGCCTAAATGCGCATCGCACGTATTGCACATAGCTTCAACCCTTATCATTCCAAAGGAGGAATCCTTTTCATATTTTATCGCATTCTCTTTTATAGGTTGCGTAAAACTTGGCCAGCCCGAACTGGATTTAAACTTTATAGTTGAGTCAAATAATGGCGCGCCGCAACACAAACAGTTATAATAACCTTCCTCATACACACTGCAAAGCGCGCCTGTTCCTGGTGCTTCGGTTCCTTTTTTTCTTGCTATTCTAAACTGTTCTGGAGTTAAGATTTCGTGCCATTCTGCTTCTGATTTCTCTACTCTTTTATCGGGATCAGGATTTCCATTTACGGCAAAATCCATCACATTTTTCCATGTCAACATATCTTTTAGTTATTTTTATTAAAGTTAAAAATTATAATATAGATATGGTCGGGTTTTAACGTTTTGAATTACAAATTGTCGCCAATGGATGCGTCTACCTGATTTGTTTTTCAGTAATTTGTACGATCTATTTTTATATAAGTCTTATGTCCGATATTATCAAAAAAACAGAGGATTTTGTTTTTAATCTTTTTAAAGAAGAGTTACCCACAACCTTTCTTTACCATAATTTCACCCACACCCAACGCGTGTTTCGAAGTGTGAAAGAAATTATTGAAAACACCAATGTTACTGAGGAAGAGTCCATGATACTTCAACTCGCTGCATTACTCCATGATACAGGCTATACCAGAATAAGAGAAGGCCATGAAGAGGAAAGCGTCAAAATAGCGACCTCCTTTTTAGAAACGCAACATGTAGAAAAACATATTATTGATGCGGTTAATGACTGCATTATCTCTACTAAATTTAAAGACGACCCCAAAAACGAACTCGGCAAAATCATAAGAGATGCCGATGCCTCACATTTTGGAAAGGAATATTTTAACGAGGCCAGTGAACTTTTGAGAAAAGAATTGGAACTACAAAATATTAAAACCTATTCCACTTCCGAATGGCTGAATGAAAATATTGAGCTGCTCTCCCAAAAACATCAATTTTACACTGATTACGCCCTAAGAAATTGGCAATTACAAAAGGAGGCCAACTTAGCTGAAATGATTAAATCCAAAAGGAAAGAAAAAAAGAGCCATCAAAAAGAGCAGATGAAGGCGCAATATAAAGCGCAAGCAAAAAATTCAAGCCCAGAACGCGCCATTCAATCGTTTTTTAGAACTGCTTTGCGGAATCACATCAAATTAAGTGATATTGCAGATACTAAGGCGAACATTCTACTTTCAGTCAATGCGATTATCATTTCGTTATTGCTCACAAATTTATTTTCCAAATTAGACAGCCCTTCCAATCAATTTCTAATTGCACCCACACTTATTTTATTACTCTCCAGCATCACCTCAATGGTTTTATCCATCATTGCAACGCGTCCTAACGTTACCAGTGGCGAATTCACTAAGCAAGATGTAGACAACAAACTGGTTAATCTTGCCTTTTTCGGGAATTTCCATAAGATGAAACTCGCAGATTTTGAATGGGCCATCAATGAGATGGCACAGGACAAAGACTACATATACAGCTCTTTAACCAAAGATCTTTATTTCTTAGGAAAAGTATTGGATCGGAAATATCGCATTTTAAGATTGACCTACACCATCTTCATGACCGGCATGATTATTTCTGTATTGGCATTTGCAGCATCTTTTATATTTACTCCAAATGCAAGATTGGATGATGTATTAAAATCGAAATCCAATTCATCATATTTGACTCAACCTAAACATCATGATTTGCAAGCCTACTATATTTAGGCTTTGATTTCATTCATTAAGTCTTCGTAAGTATAATAATGGTCATCTTTTTCATGGTTATATAGTATCGGAACACGTATCGCCTTTAATCCGGTAACGCCATCTAAATCCTCCAAATCCAATAATTCGACAGCCTTTCCAAATACTTTTTTAAACTGTAAGAATTTAATGTATTTCAGATAGGCGCGTTCATCTTCCTTATGAGAATAAATGATGGTCAATTTTCCTTTTTGGGTAACGCGCTCGTTGGAATCTTTAATTACTGCTTTATCCACACGTTTTTTTATGACCTCATAACTCACGTTGTATGTACCATAAACATCAAAACGTTTTTCATCCAATCTGAACTGAATGGTCAAAGGCTGATGAAATACCAAAACCATGGATGCCACATCAACAGCAGCAGGATAAGTATGCTTATTCTTATAAAACCCATTTTCCATTTCGCACATGACCTGAAGTTGCCATAACCTCAAATTATAGAGGTAAATTTTATGGAAATTTTGCTCTTGAGCAATGGACTCTCCGATATACATATTATGCTCTACACCATCCTTTTTATAACGCTCAAAATAATGTGGAAACTCCTGTTGTGCTTCTTCTTGTTTTTGATCAATGATATGGGACATGTTTTTATTAATCAGACTGATGGTTTCATCATATTTTTGTCGGTAATAGTAAATGAGGTTAAAAGTCTCGTTTACTTTACTAAAGTAAGAGGCAATTTCAGCACTAAGAATAGGGTTTTTTAATTGTAGAAACTCAAACAAGGGATGAATTTCATTGGTAAAGAACTTGACAATTTCTTGCTCACTATCAACTTGAAAATGATTATTCAAGCCATCCAAAAAGGATTCAAACTGATGGATCAACTGTTCATATGCAGTTAAGTTCTCAATCTCCAATTGAGCTTCAACAATAGCTTTGGCCAAACTTAACTGTAATGACAAATCTTGTCGCGTTGCATCATTCCTAGTTCCAGAAGAACTTATGACATCAATTTGCCCAAATAACGGATAAACGTCTTTAAAAGTGATTTCTTCAAAAGTGACATTACCAATATCACTACTTTTTTTGTCCAGAAAATCTCGCGCTGCATTTTCAAATCGCCATGATACACTGGGATGAATGGAAGTACATTCCTGCTGAATAACGGCTTCGATCAAATGCTCTTCTTCTTTTCTTGACCGCAGCAAGGAAGCGATAATAAAGGGCATCACATTTGTCAATAAGTTGGCATTGATGCTATTGAGTTCATTGGTGTTATTTGAAACAATTTCCAATACCCCCAATAATTTTTTCTTTGAGGATATCGGCGCAAAAATGGCGCTTTTAATGCCTTGATCGTATAAGTTTTTATAAAAAGGTTCATGAGAAAGCCGATAACGTCTTTCAACATTTGACACTGTAAAATAATCTTTTTTAGAAATAAGAGATGTATACGAATCCATACAAAGCGCGGTTTCACAGGGCACCACGGTTCTGTTTGAAAGCAGATAACTTTCAATAGACTCCCCTTTAAAGCGTTCAAGAACTTGATCTAATTTATTATAAAGTACAAAACCAACTTTAAGATTTTTTATATCGAATAAGGATTCCAAGGTTACCCGAAAATCTTCTATAAAATTATCGTTATTACGCTTTCCAGAAGTCAATAAGGTAGATTTGATATCCGAAATAGCGCGATCATCCGTTACGTTAAAAATATTATTGATGGTAAATCCTTTAAAGGTATAACTCTGTGGCGGAAATTTTTGTCGCCATAATTCGATGTCATCAAAATTATTCAACAACAGATAATAATCTTCTTCGGTAATTAGTGGTGCTTTTTCCGTTTTAAGCACCTCAGCGAAATCGGCATTATATAATATTTTATAGGTTCTTAAAATTTCATTCCTATCAGGAATTTCATAAAATAAGGGCCTTTTAAATCTCATATCATAGCCATAACAAAAATACAGGATGATCGTGCAGGCCACTCTATACATGTCATCCTCTGGCATATTCGTGATTTTCAAATCGAAATCATCACCCGCATCCTCAATGATTGTTTTAAATCGTGAAGAGGAATTAAAAATTAGCGTATGCAATGGCATTGAAGCCGTCTTGATTTCATTATGGGTAAGGACTTCGGTAAAGGAATCCTCAAGAATAATATTGATTTCTTTCTGATAAGTTTTAAGCAAAAGAGGATCACTAAAGCCATCCCTTAATTCTGGAGTCGAATTGCCTGCATCCAACACACGTTGCGCTTTCTTAACTAAAAACGGATCTTCATTTTGAGCAAGCGCTTCATAATGCTTCAAAAGTTTATCAAAACTAATTTTGAGCAGCATCGGCGAGTCCACATGTTCATTAATATCTTTCATGGAATTTACATCTCCTCAAATTTACGAACTTTTAAGAAAGCTATAAGAAAAGAGCGTTAAGGTTTTTCAAAAAAACTCAGGATTCTCAATACGATTCTCACTAAAAACCTGCCTACTTATTTCGGCTCCAACAACACAATATTAAACTCAGAATCGATTTGAACAGAGCCCTTTTTAACAACAACATCCTGATTGGAATAGGCATCATGTAACCAAACACCATCTTCAAATAATCTTGCGACCTCTATAGATTTAATACCTTTAGGAAGATGCAATCCAACAATAACCAAATCTTTAAAATTATTTTTAGTGAAACTTCTATTAAAAACATACGGACTTTCAGTAATCATTTGATGGATTCCTGCACCAACCGCAGGATGATTTCTTCTGAATTGTCCCAATTTTTGCCAATGCTCTAAAATGGCTTTGGTTGAATCATTAGAGACGATATTATCCCAGTTCATAAAAGAACGCAAGGTCGCATCGCCTTCTGTTCCTTCAATAATCAATGCTCTTGCCGATTCATCGCCATAATAAATTTGTGAGATCCCAGAAGCTAACAATAACTTCGTTCCAGCCTCAAATGGCTTTTCTCTTGAAGCATCAAAAGGCTCGCCGTCATCATGCGACGACAAATAGTTCAACACGCCGTAACCCTTTAAAGGCCCATTTAGAGCCGTTGTGTATTTTTCATACAGCCTTTCATAGTCGAGTTTTGCTGCATCATATTTAAATTCAAAATTGATCAAACTGTTGAAGGCCTTGTCAAAATAATTGACCGATGTTCCCGCTAAATCATAGGATTTTCCTGCCGAAATACCATAGCCATACACCTCGCCCACCAAATAAAAACCATTGTCATCCAACACAGCCTCTGGATTATTCATTTTAAATTGGTTAAAAGCGAAATCACATTCCGTTCTAAATTCTTGCCAAACGGATTCTTCGATGTGCTTGACGGTATCCACGCGGTAACCATCAATCCCATATTCCGTGATATAATCTGTCAGCCATTTCATAATATAAAAACGTGGTGCTCTTGGATGTCCGGTACGTTCAAAAAACGCATCCAATTCCGCAACTTCCTGTTCGTAACGGCCTTCCGATTTCCATTTTTCAATAAGGTGTGTTGGCAAAGCAACAGCGTCATTACTCTCCGTTTTAATATCTGGAAGATTTTTAACCAGCGTACACATTATCGTGGAATCATACGTCGTATAATCGCAAGCTGGATCAGTACGCACCCATTCATCCGGCCAAACAGGATCCAAAGGCGTCACTGGACCTGTATGATTAATCACAGCATCTAAAAGTACCCGAATACCTTTTTTATGCGCTGCCTCAACAAGTTTTCTCAGGTCGTCTTTCGTTCCAAAGTTAGGATCGATGGCTGTCCAATCTTTTGTCCAATAGCCATGAAACCCATAAGTCACCCCTGTACCTTCATCCGTACCGCCATGGATTTGCTCCACGACAGGAGTCATCCAAATTGCATTAACTCCCAAATCGGAAAAATAACCCTCTTCTATCTTTTGGAGAATCCCTTTTAAATCGCCGCCTTCAAAACCTCGCAGCTTACCAGGTGTTTTAGTTCTGTCAAAATTGAGATCGTTTGATGCATCGCCATTATTAAAACGATCCGTCAGCAAAAAGTAAAGATTAGCGGCTTCCCAAACGAAAGGCATCTCTTTTTTCTCATCCATTTTCAGTAATTTATGGTCTTCCTTACAACTTAATAGTACAAATAAAAAAAGGCAACAGCCTAAAAATCTAGTCATGTTTAATCGGTTAAAATTCGATATTCCCAAGGCTTTAAAACGAAGGCATTCTCATTCATTACAATAGGCTCATTGGTCATATAATCGGTAAAGCTTCCTTTTAAAGGTGCATTAACCGATTGTTCTTGATCAGAAAAATTTCCAATAAAAGTTACCGTGCTATTTTTTTTACTACGTTGAAATGCCAATACCTTGTCGTTGGAAGTTTTTAAATCTTTATAGGACGCTGGGTCTTTTCCTCCGTTTAAAGCAGGATTGGTATTTTTTAGTTGGCCTAATTTCTCAAGTAATGGCCACATTTTTTGCTTTGTTTTTGGAATGGAATCCTTCTCAAAAAACTTTAATCGGTGGTCCATATCATATTCCATCCCCGAATAAATTAATGGCATTCCCGGCATGACATAACTAAACGCAGTCATCAAAGGCGCAGCATCTTTCATCCGTTCTTTAATGGTGCCGTTCCATGAATTCTCGTCATGGTTGGTCACGAAATTCATCATGATAGCTCCTTTTTCATATAAAGAATCAATTTGAACCAAGCGCTCATTCCAAGCGTTCAAGCCTTTTTTCCCTTGTGCCATATCATTCATCAAATGATGGGTATCCCAACCATAAACCATCTCAAATAAATCATTCTGAGCCAATTCAGGCTCCCAAGCTTCGGCCAACATAAAGATATCTTTGGTTTTTCTGAGCTGTGGAATGGCCTCTTCCCAGAAATCTGTCGGAACCGAGCCCGCCACATCACATCTAAATCCGTCCACACCTTCTTCTTTTAACCAATATTGCAT
>JBARDR010000010.1:0-2166 GCA_049795335.1 Gelidibacter sp.
ACATATTCAAAATCGGGACAGTTTTTGTCTGATTCACTCAGTTTTTTGTTTACGTTGAAATTAATAGAAATCCAACCCGACCAAGGACAACAATAAATTCCGATTGAATTTGGCTTTTTATTTTCAGATTGAAACCTGTCAATTGAAGAATTTACAAACTCCTTTATTTTTTCTGAATTTCTATTTAAATCAATCATTTATTTATTCAGCCGTAAGTTTTGTCAAATGAAGCACAACGTTTAGGCTATGAGCAGGGCGCCAAAAATTCACTGATTTTCGAGGTTTGCACTAAGCCAAAACTTTATTTTTTAATTATTTTTCTGTTCGCCAAAATGAAGTTTTGGCGACTTTGTAAATACACAACTGCCTTTGGGTTTAGCACAAAACCAAGCATTGCCTATAGCCTCGTGTGGTGCAACGTTTTTATTTACAAGTTGATTTCAGAGTTTGTCTTCCATTCTCCTCAACCAATTCATATCCATTATCCAACATGGGTTGAAAGCTTTTCCGACCAGTAAATTGCCATAATAAATATCCATAGCTACATTGATTTATTATTCCCGTGTTATATTCGTTTAACATAAGTGTTTTTAATTCCTCCCAATATTCCTTGGGTGAATGAATGAAAATTAATATTGGATTAAATTCAGGGTCAGTAAATTCAGCATTGTAGTATTTTCTTATTCGGTCTATACTCGGAAAACCATATTTTTCGGTAATGTCAATCATTCTTTTCGTATGCAAGGCATCCTTAGGGTTAATATAATTTTTAAAAATAAACTTACTAAGAGTGTCCGAAACGAATTGACGCTCTGACATTTCTTTCACCCTCAAACTATCAGGAAGATTTTCAATTCTGTCCGTTTCCGATTTGTCAAAGGTTTTAAAAATTGTGTACTCTCGCATAGTTTGGTCGTATCCATACATAAATTCCATTTCCTCAACTAAAACCTTGATATCCTTTTGCAAAAGTGAGTCTTTAGCAGGTTGTGAATAAATCGTATTACTTAATAAAATGCTAAAAATCAAAATCTTTAATTTCATTCTCTATGTTTTTTTAAATGTTGCACTACGGTTTGGCGCTTGGCGCACTGGCGGATTTCGAAGCACTAAACTGTGTGCTATCACTGAACTTCATACGAAGCACAAAGCGTCATTTAAGCACTGAACCCGCTTTTTTGCCAAACGGCTGTGTGTGCCTTGTATGGTAAATATAAACAAATTCTCTCAGCAAGCTTTGAGAAAGTCCAGAGAGTGCAAGTCTCTCATGTGCTGGGGTAACGCCTGGAAACATTAGTAAGTCGCAAGCTGGTTTGGAGCGATCCATACGGTGAAGTAAGCGAGGCTACAAAAGTCTGAACTGACAAACAGGAAGGGGATAAGAGGCATAGTTTTATGGGTAAGTAAGCACACCATTATCAAAGGAAAACTCAGAGATGTTGAAGGATGGTTACGGAATCGACTTCGCTAGTCGAACCCGAATGGGTGGTTGGGCAGTCGCTCAAAGTCCTATTCTAAGGACTACAGTCACTATTTCAAGGCTGAAGAAACGTGGCTATCTGCCAATGTTGGAACTTCATTTATCGCCTAACCCATCAAGGTACGAACCGCCGTATACGAGACCCGTATCCCGAAAGCTTTCGGGAGTGGTGTGACGTGTGCACTCCGTCATTTGATGGCGGAGCCATCCACTCGATTGGTGGCAGTTTTTATTTGTTGTCGAGCCACACCACTTTTTGTTCTGACTTGTGTTGCTGACCAATTATGTCTTTGTATAATTCTGGTCGTCTTGCCTTTATATATCTGTATCCGCCTGCTTGAATAAGTTTTTCAGATGTGATTGTAGCGGTTTTAAAACTATCGTCAAATGAACGGCATTCAGCAAGAACATCTCCGAAAGGGTCAATGATCATGGAACAGCCATTTTTCAATTGATCGTCGTCCATACCTATTGGATTTGCGAAAACAACATATATTCCGTTGTCGTATGCTCTTGAAGGCATCCATTTCATCAACCAACTTCGCCCTTTCATTCCGTCAAATTCTAACCGCAATGATGTCGGGTCAGCTTCTCGATTTTCCCAAAGTTTGGGGTCAACGAATCCTGCACCGGGTCTGGTGGAAGGAGTACACATAGTAACATGGGGCATGAAAATTATCTTTGCT
>JBARDR010000011.1:0-2756 GCA_049795335.1 Gelidibacter sp.
AAATATAACTATAATTCAAGATTTAGATTTAATAGCTAACATTGCTGAGCTAACTGCTTTTGTTGATAATATAAAATATGCAAAAAGAGTTTTACGAATAAATGCAAATTCTCCAGTACTACAATTAGCAAAATTGAGAATTATAGAATTTATTACAAATCATCCTAAATTAAGCACAAAAATTAGGATGAATGTAACTAATGACAGAATTATGCTTGATACAGATATATCAAAAATTATAACCATCGGAATACTAAATGACGATTATTTGAAATCAAATTTAACCGACCTTGATTATGAGAGTGAAAACAAATCTGAAATAGACGAAGATTAAAAAAACTACTGCCAATAACTAAGAACTGTGTTAAAAAACAAGTAATAAAGTACTAATTTTCAACTAAAGTACTTCTATAATTTTCATCATAAATTAAACCCGATCTTGCTACTGCAAATGCCTGTGTTAGGCTTTGTGGGTTTCTGAAAATTATGTGCAGAAGACTACTGAATTTCAATAAAAGGAGAAAGCTTTTACAGCAATGTGAAGGCTTTTTTTGATTAATGACTACTAGGCTTTTAGTTGGGTAGTTTATCACCAATAATGAGACTCGTATTAAGGGCCATATGTTGTTTTTTGAGATAATCAACGAATCTTTAGAAAGGCCTTTGGATTAATTGTGTTAATCAGGTATATTAGAGCAAAATAAAACAAAATATCATGGGTGATATAGGGGATATATACGTCACTCTTAGTTTTATATGTTATATATACGCATGTTGGTGGCAATGGAAAAAATGATTGTAAGAAGAAATAATAGGAATCAAGAAAGATGTATTTTTGAGAATTTTTCTCATTTATTTCAAAAGACACCGAGTTTGCAATGAAATATGATGTATTTTTGTGAGGTTACCTCAATAAACACATAGAAAATGTTAACACAATTTACAGTTGGAAATTTTCTTTCCTTTAATCAAAAAAGAACTTTAAGTCTCGAAGCAAAAGGAATTTCTGAATTGAAATCGAATATAATTTCATTCAATGGAGACAAAATACTTCGATCATCTGTCATATATGGGGCTAATTCCAGTGGAAAAAGTAACCTAATAAAAGCCTTGGCGAGAATGAGAGAAGTTGTTTTAAATTCGGTGCGTCTTAACGATTCTGATGAATTAGACTACAGTCCTTTCTTATTATCTACAGACAGTGAAAATGAACCTACATTTTTTGAAATTATTTTTTGGCACAATTCAGTAAAGTATAGATATGGATTTGAATATAATCTAAACGATATTATTAATGAATGGCTTTTTACAGGAAAATCTGAAAAAACTGAAAAGCCATTATTTATCAGAACATCGGATGGGATTGGTATTACAGATAAATTTAAAGAGGGTAAAGGCAACGAGTCTAAAACAAACAATAACAGATTATTCATTTCACTTGTTGCTCAATTAGGTGGTAGTATATCGAAAAAAGTATTAGCCTTTTTTGATGGTTTCAATGTTTTATCAGGACTTGAACATAATGATTATATAGGATTTACAATGAGAATGCTTCATAAGAACTTAAGCGGTTGTAGTGAATCATTAGAATTATATCAAAAGTTAAAATTAGGATTCAAAGAAATTAATGCCATTGAATCAGATTTCAATCCATCTACATTACCCGACAATATTCCTGCAAAAATAAAAGCAAAACTTATTAAGGACTTAACAGGAAAAAAAGGCATTAGTTTAAAAACTATTCACAATAAATTTGACAAAAAAGGAAACATAGTCGATTCTGTTGTATTTGATAAAGAGACAAATGAATCAGAAGGCACTAACAAAATCATTGATTTGTCTGGTCCAATCTTTGATACTTTAAAACTTGGTAAAGCACTTATCATTGATGAGTTAGACGCAAAATTACACCCACTTATTACAATGCGCATAGTCGAACTATTTAACAATCCCGATTCAAACCCAAATAATGCTCAATTGATTTTTGCCACACACGATACAAATTTATTAGGCGAAGAACTATTCCGAAGAGATCAAATCTGGTTTACAGAAAAAGACAAATTGGAGCAAACAGATTTATATTCTCTTTACGAATTTAACTTGCCTGATGGCTCTAAAGTTAGAAACGATTCAAATATTGAGAAAAATTATATAAGAGGTAGATATGGTGCTATACCATTTATTATCAATTAATTTATATTATGGCACGAACAATAAAAATTGATAATGCACTTCAGAAACGATTTTCTAAAAAGCAAGGGAAAAGAAAAAAGTCGCGAGATCTTGTGACATATTTTTTAATCGTTTGTGAAGGAGAGAAGACAGAACCTAATTATTTTAAATCTTTCCCAAAACAGGTTGGAAAGGTTATATATGATATTGAATTCGATGGTGGTGGTATAAGTACATTAAAAGTCGTAGAAAAAGCAATTGAATTACGAGAAAAATCAAAACAAAAATACGATAGAGTTTGGGCTGTTTTTGATAGAGATAGTTTCAAGGCGAGTTCATTTAACAGTGCTGTTCTAAAAGCAAAGGCTCATAATATTGAATGTGCCTGGAGTAATGAAGCTTTTGAACTTTGGTACCTATTCCATTTTCATAACCGTATTACGGCAATGACTCGTGGAGAATATAGAAAAGCTATTGAGGATGCAGTAAACGAGAAGTTGGGTAAAAAGAAAAAGGCGTTCCAGTATAAGAAAAACGATACTTCAATGTATTCGTTACTAAATAAACTTGGAAGCCAAGAGTTA
>JBARDR010000012.1:0-4105 GCA_049795335.1 Gelidibacter sp.
GGCCTTCATTTTTGTAAACGACAATTTACCGGCCTGCATATCAATGTTTACCTTTTCAGAATAAACAATAGTCGCATCTTTAAGCTGAACCTCACTTAAAGTTAAATCAAACTTCATATCTCTTAGCATCTTACTATAGAGATCTTTAGGCCTAATGTCATCCACAATCAACTTGTTTCTATAAATAAACATTTCAGGATTTTCAAAAATTACTTTTCGACATTTAAAATAGAAAACAGAATCCTGCTCATAACCGAATTTTTGATGTTCAAAAATCAATGAAGGAATGATAATATCAAAATGATCGCGCTCCGTTGAGATGATCTGACTCAGCTTAACCTTAGAATATTTAGTAAATATTTTCATCTGATGGAACGTTGCTTTCTCCTGGGTTATCTGAGCGTCCGAAATGGTCAGGTTCTCATAAGCTCCCATGCTATAAAACAAATCATTGAATGAAAGATTATAGTCCTCAAAACTAAATGGAAGTGGCTTTTTGACCGACGCAGCATTTAATAAAATGCTCATAAAATTTGCAGTAACGCGCTCTGAATGTAGCATAATAGAATCTGTAGCCATGTCACGAATGCTAAGTTTACCATTTTGAATATTAAAGCGATCGACTTTAATCTCCTGCTTCAGCCCATTTAAACTGGAGTTATTACTCTCATTTTTAGGAACGGCTTTGTCATAGTTGTAACACAATTTCGGACTTCTTAGTTGAACGCTTTCCATATGAATGTCATTCTTTATTAGATAACTCCAATAACCAAAGCCATCGACAATTATGGTGTCTAATTCAATTTCAGCACGGACTTTTGAAGTGCCGCTAGCTTTACTCAGGATTTTAGGACGGACCATAACGACGCTTCCCTGCCAAATATTAATATCCACCGACTCGTAATCCACACTAGTGTTTTCAGGAAGTTTTGATTTAAGGAAATTATCAAGATTTGAAGCGATGATGGCATCAGCCACAAAATAGCCGATAACACCAAGCACCAGCAGCACTAGCAGCGTAATAAAAGTGATCTTTAAAGGTTTCGTCATAAGATAAAGGTATCCAATTGAGATGTTTTATAGTATCTCAATAAAAATATTTGTAACTGATTCCTAAGAGACTCTCGAAAAACTTTAAATCCTTGTTTTTTTAAAATTCTTAAGGAAGTTTTAAAAAAAACAGCTTATGTTTGATAAAATTTTACACCCGTTATGGATTTAGCAACAAAACTAATTGACGCTTTGCTCTATGCAATCCCTGCCTTAATTACAGGACTTGTAGCCTATTATTTTTTTAAAGAACATACTAAAAACGAAGATGGAAGACGGCGATTTTTACTGCAAAAAGATATGCAGGTAAACACAATGCCACTGCGCTTGCAAGCCTACGAACGGATGGCTATTTTTCTGGAGCGCATCTCTCCTGCTAAATTACTCATAAGAGTTACACCAATATCCTCAAATAAAGAAGATTACGAAAGCTTACTTATAGCAAACGTTGAACAGGAATTTGAACATAATTTATCGCAACAAATTTACGTTACCGACGATTGCTGGAACATTATATGTGCCGCAAAAAATGCCACAATTCAATTAATTAGAAAAGCCAGCCTTTTAGAAAAAACCGATACCGCCAACAAATTGAGAGAGGTAGTTTTAACGGAAATGATGGAAAAACGCGCCCCTAGCGACGCAGCACTTTCCTACATCAAACAAGAGGTTGGAGAAATGTGGTAAGGATTAGTTTTTAGTATTCTATCGGCAGTCTCCAGTCGGCAGTCGACAATTTCAGTCTCAGTGTATAGTTAGCAGTAAACAATTGCTAGTTTTCAACCTGTAATTTAGGTTTTGGAACTTGGTGCTTGCCATTGATGCTACCTTCTATTTTATCGTCATCATGCTTCAACTTTGCATAACTATAACCCTGATCCCACCATTTGGTCATTAATCTTTTGCTGAAAATCAGCGAATTCTCCGTGAGCATTGTTGGTGTATAATACAAATTGAGCTTTACATTGTGATTGACAGCAGCCAATTGACCAATCGTGATGTCGCTTTTCTCGACCTGATTCATCAAATATGAAAACAGATTTATCATGAGCGAGAAGGGATTTTTCCCTAGCACCTTATTGCCTTCCATATTTTCAGATTCCAGAATAATTGCGTCAATCTCTGTGGCTCCTCGCAAAATAGCTTCCCTTATAGGAATAACGCAACCTAATCCGCCATCGGCATATTCACATCCGTTTTTAACGGCCAACGACATAAAGGGGATATAATTGCACGAAATCCAGATCCAATCGCAAAATTCATCGTGATCAAAATCGAAGATCGATTTATATTCGACGCTACTTTTGGTAAGATTTGCCACGGTGACCACCACGTCAATGCCCAGCTTTTTAATGCTTTCAAACTCCTCTTCAGTAAAATTGCGTTTAATATTTTTTCGCAACGCACCACTTTCACCAAAAGTTCTTTTGCGCTTTATAAACTGAATCAAGGAGTTAAAATAGTTGATCGAGACAAATTCCCGTCCATCTTTTTTATGTTGCACAAACGGACTAATACTAAACACATCGCGTTGGCTGACATTTGTGAAAATATCATACAGTTTTCCAATATTATTAACCGCCAAATGCGGCACCAGCAAACTCCCGGTAGATGTTCCTAAAAACATATCATACCTCCTGCCTTTATCTTCCATTAAATACTGCGCCACGCCGCCAGCAAAAGCGCCTTTACTCCCACCTCCTGAAATCACTAATGCTCTTTTCATCTATTCGATATTTTCTGGTTTTAACGGACTCGATTCCTGATTTTTACATTTGGCAAAATCAAAACCACTTTGCCACCACGCTGTCATTTTATCTTTATTGAACACCAGCGAATTGGTAGTCAACACAGTCGGTGTGTAGTAAAATTAATAATAGCTTTTTGATTGGTGGCCACAAACTTTCCAATTCTAATATTCTGATATTCGATTCTATCCAACATAAAGGCAAACATATTTGTCAGCAAAGAGAACGCATTCAAGGACGGCATCCTATTGTACTGTGTGACTTCGGTCTGCAAAACCACGGCATCCACAACCGTTGCGCCACGCCTAATAGCCTCCTCAATAGGCACCATGGATCCTAAACCACCATGAGCATAACTCGCACCCTCCTTTTTTAACCAAGGACATAAAAGGCGTTTAATTACAAGAAATCCAAATCCAGTCCATAATTTCCTCGTATTCAAAGTCCTTAACTGATTTGTACTCCACTTGATTGAGCGACAGATTCGAAACCCTCACCACCACATCAGCTTTCAATAATTTTAAAGTATTAAAACTTTCTTCAGTAACGTGATCCGTAATAAGTTTTCTTAAATTTTGACTTTCACCAAAAGTTTTTCTGCCACTAAAAATATTACGCACCACATTAAAATGATTGATGCTGATGGTCTCAGTCCCATTTTTTCTTTTGATGTTGAACGGACATACATTAAAAATATCCTTTTGAGTTACACTTGTGTAAAGCTCTTTGACCTCCTTGACTTTTTTTAAAGCCAAATGCGATACTAACAAACTTCCCGTTGACATACCAATAAACAAATCGTAATCCAGCTTTTTATTTTCAATGAGATACTGCGCCACGCCACCAGCAAATGCGCCCTTACTCCCTCCACCGGATATAATTAATGCTCTCATTGACTGTTTGTCTGTTAATTAAGTCTTTATTCTTGAAATAATCATTTTATAATTAGCATCCCCTTCCAATTCCTCAATCATCCGTTTTGCAAACTGATGAAACCGCCAATTGTGATGCTTCGTGGCGTCCACTAAATTTTCTATTGAAACCGCATCAAATCCCTTCATCAGTTTCAGGTAATTAAATGCATTCATCCGCAACTCAAAACTGTATTTTGGATATGTATAATCTCTCAACTCGTTAAAAATCTCCTGTTTTTTATCCGGTTGATATTCTAAAGTATTTAAATGTAAGGCTAACCAGAGGAGTTTCACATTATAATCGCTAAAACCGTAAATAGTTTTGGTTTGCTGTAGATATTTTGCCCGATCTGCAGGGAAATTAACCCATAGATTATACAATGCTACCTCTTG
>JBARDR010000013.1:0-11922 GCA_049795335.1 Gelidibacter sp.
TTTAGAAAATCCAATTCAATTGCGCAACGTAAGACGTTCAGTGGCAAGAATTGCAACCGAATTAACTAAAAGAGAAGTACAATAATTTGTATTCCCGCGGAAAGATGGAAAAAAGAAACTTAAGAAAAGAACGTATAGGAGTGGTAACTAGTAACAAAATGATGAAATCCATCGTTGTTGCCGAAGTTAAAAAAGTAAAACACCCTATGTACGGAAAATTCGTGTTGAAAACGAAAAAATACGTTGCGCACGATGAGACAAATGACTGCAACATTGGAGATACAGTAAAGATCATGGAAACAAGACCTTTATCTAAATCTAAATGTTGGAGATTAGTAGAAATAATTGAAAGAGCGAAGTAATTATGTTACAACAAGAATCAAGATTAAAAGTAGCTGATAACACTGGAGCAAAGGAAGTTTTGACTATCCGTGTTTTAGGTGGAACTAAAAGAAGATATGCTTCTTTAGGTGACAAGATTGTTGTTTCTGTTAAAGATGCAACACCTAACGGTAACATTAAAAAAGGAGCTGTTTCTACGGCTGTTGTTATTCGTACCAAAAAGGAGGTAAGACGTCCTGACGGATCTTATATCAGATTTGACGATAATGCTTGTGTACTTTTAAATCCGCAAGGAGAAATGAGAGGCACACGTGTTTTTGGACCTGTAGCAAGAGAACTTCGTGACAAGCAATTCATGAAAATTGTATCATTGGCACCTGAAGTGCTTTAATGACTAATAAGATGACAAAGTTTAAAATAAAATCAGGAGATACCGTACAAGTAATTGCAGGAGACCATAAAGGTACCGAAGGCAAGGTTGTAAAGATCTTAAAAGATAAGAACAAAGTGATCGTTGAAGGCGTGAACATGGTTAAGAAACATACGAAACCAAGTGCACAAAGTCCTCAAGGTGGCATTGTAGAGAAAGAAGCGCCTATTCATATTTCTAACCTTTCACTTTTGAACAAAAAAGGTGAAACAACAAGAGTTGGTTATAGAATGGAAGGCGATAAAAAAGTGAGATTTTCTAAAAAATCAAATGAAGTAATTTAGTTATGGCTTATATTCCAAGATTAAAACAAGAGTACCAGGACAAAGTAGTTTCTGCTCTTACAGAAGAATTCGGATATAAAAACGTAATGCAAGTTCCTAAACTTCAAAAGATAGTAATATCTAAAGGAGTAGGTGCAGCCGTTGCCGATAAAAAATTAGTAGACCATGCAGTGGACGAATTGACTAAAATTTCTGGTCAAAAAGCGGTTCCTACATTATCTAAAAAAGATATCGCATCGTTTAAATTACGTAAAGGTATGCCAGTTGGTGCTAGAGTGACATTGCGCGGTGAGCAAATGTATGAGTTTTTAGACCGTCTGGTAACAGCAGCACTCCCACGAGTAAGAGACTTTAACGGTATTAAAGCTACCGGCTTTGACGGAAGAGGTAACTACAACTTAGGGGTTACTGAGCAAATTATCTTTCCAGAAATAGATATTGATAAAATCAACAATATTTCAGGAATGGATATTACCTTTGTGACTTCGGCTCCTACAGATAAAGAAGCAAAATCGCTATTAACAGAATTAGGTTTACCTTTTCAAAAGAATTAAGATATGGCTAAAGAATCAATGAAAGCCCGTGAGGTGAAAAGACAAAGAGTAGTAGATAAGTACGCTGAGAAACGTAAAGCTTTGAAAAAAGCTGGAGATTACGAAGCGCTACAAAAACTACCAAGAAATGCTTCACCTGTACGTTTGCACAACCGTTGTAAATTAACCGGAAGACCAAGAGGATATATCCGTACTTTTGGAATCTCTCGTGTGATGCTACGTGAAATGGCAAACCAAGGCTTGATCCCAGGAGTTAGAAAAGCATCCTGGTAGTAGATGCGCTACGTCGCATCTCAACAAAGAGTATAACTGGACATAGGTTTGGGGGAAACCCAAAAACCACGTCCGCAATTTAATATAAATGAATACAGATCCAATCGCAGATTACCTAACGAGAGTTAGAAATGCAGTGAAAGCCAACCATAGAGTTGTTGAGATTCCTGCATCTAATCTAAAAAAAGAAATTACTAAAATACTATTCGACCAAGGATATATTTTAAGTTACAAATTTGATGATTCTACAGTACAGGGCACGATCAAAATAGCGCTTAAGTACAACAAGGAAACCAAAGAACCGGTTATCAGAAAAATCCAAAGAATAAGTAAACCAGGTTTACGTAAATACGCAGGCTCTAACGAAATGCCAAGAATCCTTAACGGACTTGGAATCGCTATTGTTTCTACTTCTTACGGAGTTATGACAGGTAAGCAAGCGCAAGCGAAAAAGGTTGGTGGAGAATTATTGTGCTACGTTTACTAATAAAGGAGAGATATGTCAAGAATAGGAAATAATCCAGTAGCAATCCCAGAAGGGGTTACAGTAGACGTCAAAGACAACGTAGTTACTGTAAAAGGTAAGTTAGGAGAACTCCGTCAAGAGTTTTCAAACGTTGAAATTACTGTTGCAGATGGTCAGGTGTCAGTGGCACGCCCTTCTGATAGTAAAGAAGCAAGAACTAACCATGGTCTTTACAGATCATTGGTAAAAAATATGGTAGAAGGCGTTTCTCAAGGCTGGACCAAACAGTTAGAATTGGTTGGTGTAGGTTATAGAGCGACAAACCAAGGACAAAGATTAGATTTGGCTTTAGGGTTTTCTCACAATATCGTTTTGGAGGTTGCTCCAGAAGTTACTGTGGAAACCATTTCTGAGAAAGGAAAAAATCCAATCGTAAAGTTAACTTCATATGACAAACAATTGGTTGGACAAGTTGCAGCCAAAATCCGTGGTTATAGAAAACCAGAACCTTACAAAGGTAAAGGGATTAAGTTTGTAGGAGAAGTATTAAGAAGAAAAGCAGGTAAATCAGCATAATCGTTTAGTTATGGCATTGACAAAAAATCAAAGAAGATTAAGAATTAAAAGCAGAATTCGTAAGGTTGTTTCTGGAACAGAAGCAAGACCTCGTTTGGCTGTATTTAGAAGCAATAAAGAAATTTATGCTCAAATAATAGACGATGTAACTGGTAATACTATTAGTGCTGCATCTTCAAGAGATAAAGACATTAGTTCTGCTAAAGGAACCAAAACTGATATAGCCACTTTAGTTGGGAAATCATTGGGTGAAAAAGCATTGAAAGCTGGTGTTGAAACTATTGCTTTTGATAGAGGTGGATATCAATATCACGGAAGAGTAAAATCATTAGCAGAAGGTGCTAGAGAAGCAGGACTAAAATTTTAAGACGTTATGTATCAAAAATATAAAAACATAGAGCTAGTAAAACCAAGTGGTTTGGACCTTAAAGATCACCTTATCGGTGTGAATAGAGTTACTAAAGTTACTAAAGGTGGTAGAGCATTCGGTTTTTCAGCTATTGTTGTAGTTGGAGACGAGGCAGGAGTTGTAGGACATGGTTTAGGGAAATCTAAAGATGTGGCCACAGCGATCGCTAAAGCAATTGAGGACGCTAAGAAAAACTTAGTTAGAATTCCTATCCTTAAAAAGACATTACCGCACGAACAAAAAGTTAAGTTTGGTGGTGCTCGAGTAAATATCATTCCAGCTTGTGAAGGTACTGGAGTTATCGCAGGTGGTGCTGTTAGAACGGTTTTAGAGGCTGTTGGTGTACATGATGTATTATCAAAATCTCAAGGATCTTCAAACGCTCATAACGTTGTAAAAGCAACTTTTGATGCTTTGTTAAACTTAAGAGATGCTGGAACTGTTGCTAGAGATAGAGGGATTTCACTTGATAAAGTATTTAACGGTTAATCAATAGAATAATGGCAAAGATTAAAGTAAAAAAAGTAAAAAGTGCAATCAACCGTACATTAAGACAAAAGAGAATATTAGAATCTTTAGGCTTGCATAAAATGAACCAGGTTGTTGAGCATGACGACACGCCAAGTATCCTTGGAATGATTAATAAAGTTCAACATTTAGTTTCTGTAGAGGAAACAAAATAATACAGCAGAATAATGGATTTAAGTAATTTAAAACCGGCTGAAGGGTCAGTTAAAAATCAAGGCAAAAGAATAGGTAGAGGACAAGGTTCTGGTAAAGGTGGTACTGCAACAAAGGGTCACAAAGGACAGAAATCGCGTTCAGGTTATTCTAAGAAAGTTGGATTTGAAGGTGGGCAAATGCCACTTCAAAGACGTGTGCCTAAGTTTGGATTTACAAATATCAATCGTGTAGAATATCAAGGTGTCAACTTGGATAAATTACAAGCATTGGTGGATGATAAAATCATCACAGATACTGTTGATTTGATGAGCCTACTTGAACTAGGAATTGTTGGCAAGAATGATCTTGTTAAAATCATGGGTCGAGGAGAATTGAAATCAAAATTAAAAGTAACTGCTCATAAATTTACCGCTTCAGCAAAAGCTGCTATTGAAGCTGCAGGAGGCGAAGCTGTAACTTTATAAGACCATTTAGAGGATGAAATTTATAGAGACTTTAAAAAATGTTTGGAAAATAACAGAACTAAAAGATAGAATCATGCTTACGCTTGGTCTTCTTTTAGTTTACCGTTTTGGTGCTCAAGTAGTTTTACCAGGTATTGACGCAAGTCAACTAGGTGCTTTGGCTGATAATACAGATCAGGGTATTTTAGGACTTCTTAATGCATTTACTGGTGGCGCTTTTGCAAATGCTTCGGTATTTGCTTTGGGGATCATGCCATACATTTCGGCGTCGATTGTGGTTCAGTTAATGGGGATCGCAATTCCATACCTTCAAAAATTACAGAAAGATGGTGCAAGTGGTCAAAAGAAAATTACCCAAATCACACGTTGGTTAACCATTGCTATTTGTTTGGTTCAAGCACCAGGATACTTGGCAAGTTTACCGGCTTTAGGTATTCCTTCATCAGCATTCTTATTGGGTACAGGAACAATGTTTTATGTGTCCTCAGTAATTATCTTGGTAACCGGATGTGTCTTTGCAATGTGGTTGGGTGAAAAGATTACAGATAAGGGCATCGGTAACGGTATCTCCTTATTAATTATGGTTGGTATCATTGCACGTTTACCAGAATCCTTTGTTCAGAACTTTGCGTCTCGAGTAGAAGGTGGTGGAAACGGTGGATTAATGATGGTATTGATTGAATTGGTAATCTGGTTTGTAATCATTTTGTTAGCAATCATGCTGGTCATGGCTGTTCGTAAAATTGCAGTTCAATATGCACGTCGTACTGCCTCTGGTGGATATGAGAAAAATGTATTTGGATCTAGACAGTTTTTACCTTTAAAGTTGAATGCCTCAGGTGTTATGCCAATTATCTTTGCACAAGCAATTATGTTTGTTCCTACTTTGATTGGTAAAGGATTAGGCGAAGGCGCTACCGGACAGTGGTTGCAATCTAATTTCTCTGACATATTTGGACTATGGTACAATATTGTTTTTGCCTTGTTGATTATCGTGTTTACGTATTTCTATACCGCGATTACAGTTCCAACCAATAAAATGGCTGATGACTTAAAACGTAGTGGTGGTTTCATACCTGGTATTAGACCAGGAACTGAAACTTCTGAGTACTTAGATAAGATTATGTCTCAAATTACGTTGCCAGGTTCTATCTTTTTAGCACTTATTGCTGTGTTCCCAGCGATTGTTGTAAAATTGATGGGTGTACAGCAAGGTTGGGCATTGTTCTTCGGAGGTACTTCATTATTGATTATGGTGGGTGTTGCAATAGATACGATGCAACAAATCAATTCATACTTGTTGAACAAGCATTATGATGGTTTAATGAAAACCGGTAAAAATAGAAAAGCAATAGCTTAAAT
Organism: Gelidibacter sp.; assembly: GCA_049795335.1. Classification (GTDB taxonomy): domain Bacteria; phylum Bacteroidota; class Bacteroidia; order Flavobacteriales; family Flavobacteriaceae; genus Gelidibacter. The sequence goes on from JBARDR010000013.1 coordinate 5,845, forward strand.
TGAAAAGATAGTGGATAGTGGTTAGAGGTTAGTGACTCTAAATTATCAAAAGGAAATACTACCAACTACCTACTAAAAACTAAAAATGTAACGATGGCAAAACAATCAGCAATAGAACAAGACGGATCGATTATAGAAGCATTATCTAATGCTATGTTCCGTGTTGAATTAGAAAATGGACATATTGTAACAGCGCATATCTCTGGTAAAATGCGTATGCACTATATTAAACTACTACCAGGGGACAAAGTAAAATTAGAAATGAGCCCTTATGATTTATCTAAGGCTCGCATAACTTATAGGTACTAATAATGGTGCTATCGAAAGGTGGAATCTTAAAGTATAAAACTAATAATAGAAACAGATGAAAGTAAGAGCATCAGTTAAAAAACGAAGCGCAGACTGTAAACTAGTGCGCAGAAAAGGTAGACTTTACGTCATTAACAAAAAGAATCCTAGATTCAAACAAAGACAAGGATAATTATGGCAAGAATTGCAGGGGTAGATATACCTAAACAGAAAAGAGGAGTAATCTCTTTAACTTACATCTACGGGATAGGTGCAAGCAGAGCTAAAGCAATTTTGGCGGAAGCTAAGGTTGATGAAAACACAAAAGTTCAGGATTGGACAGATGACGAAATAAGTGGTATTCGTGAAGCTGTTGGTGCTTTTACTATTGAGGGTGAATTGCGTTCAGAAATTCAATTAAACATCAAACGTTTGATGGATATTGGATGTTACAGAGGTATTCGTCATAGAGTTGGACTTCCATTGAGAGGGCAACGTACTAAGAATAACTCTAGAACTAGAAAAGGTAGAAGAAAAACGGTTGCTAACAAGAAAAAAGTAACTAAATAATAACAAGACATTAGTCATTAGTCATTAGGGCGTTAGATGAATCTGTCTGAAATGTAAAAGTCTAGGATTCTAACAACTAAAAGCTAACAACTAGAAACTAAAAATTATGGCAAAGTCAAGTACAAAAGTTAAAAAACGTAAAGTTATTGTTGAAGCAACTGGAGAGGCACACATCGCCGCTTCATTCAACAACATCATTGTTTCTTTAACAAACAAAAAAGGTGATGTGATTTCTTGGTCATCAGCTGGTAAAATGGGCTTCAGAGGTTCTAAAAAGAATACTCCGTATGCTGCTCAAGTTGCCGCTGAAGATGCTGCAGGCGTAGCAAAAGAAGCAGGATTGAAGAAAGTAAAAGTTTATGTTAAAGGACCAGGTAACGGTAGAGAATCTGCTATCCGTTCTATCCACAATGCAGGTATTGAAGTAACAGAAATTATTGACGTTACACCACTACCACATAACGGATGTCGCCCTCCAAAACGTAGACGTGTATAATTTATAACGTATTTATAATCAATATCAATCATTTTAAATGGTTGATATTGATTTTTTATATGTAAATTTGCAAACTGAAAAAAATTATTAACAAGTATCAAAAACGAGAGATCACTGTTTATCGAAGGATAGATTAAGACCTTAATTCATAGACACTCTCAAAATCAAATTAAGAAATGGCAAGATATACTGGTCCTAAAACTAAAATAGCCCGAAAATTCGGCGAAGCTATTTACGGAGATGACAAAGCTTTCGAAAAAAGAAACTATCCTCCAGGTCAACACGGTGCGAACAAGCGTCGTGGAAAGAAATCTGAATACTCAATCCAGTTAATGGAAAAGCAAAAAGCTAAATACACTTATGGTATTTTAGAAAAGCAATTCAGAAACATGTTTAAGAAAGCAACTGCTGCATCAGGAATTACTGGTGAAGTATTGTTACAATTATGTGAGTCTCGTTTAGATAACGTGGTTTATAGATTGGGATTAGCGCCTTCACGTAACGGAGCGCGTCAATTAGTTTCTCACAGACACATTACTGTTAATGGGGACATCGTAAACATTCCTTCTTACCAATTAAAAGCTGGCGACGTTGTTGCCATCAGAGAGAAATCAAAATCTCTTGATGTTATTACAACAGCATTGTCTAACTCTAGCAACGTTTACGAGTGGATGACATGGAACAACGAAACCAAACAAGGGACGTATGTTTCAATTCCAGCTAGAGTTCAAATTCCAGAAAATATCAACGAACAATTTATCGTCGAATTATACTCTAAATAATAACTGATACAAAACGCAATATGGCAATATTAAATTTTCAAAAGCCCGACAAAGTGATTATGATAGATTCAACTCCTTTTGAAGGGAAGTTTGAATTCAGACCTTTAGAGCCTGGCTATGGATTGACAGTAGGTAATGCTTTAAGAAGAGTTTTGTTATCTTCTTTGGAAGGGTTTGCAATTACATCTTTAAGAATAGAAGGTGTGGATCACGAATTTTCTACAATTGCTGGTGTAGTTGAAGATGTTACTGAAATAGTTTTAAACTTAAAGCAAATTAACTTTAAGCGTCAAATTGATGAAATTGATAACGAAACCGTTACGATTTCCATTTCAGGACAAGAGCAAATTACGGCTGGAGATTTCCAAAAATTTATCTCAGGATTTCAAGTTCTGAACAAAGATTTGGTTATCTGTAATCTAGATCCAAAGGTGAGCATCAATATGGAGTTGACCATTGAAAAAGGTAGAGGATATGTTCCTGCAGAAGAAAATAAAAAAGCATCTGCACCAATCGGAACGATCTTTACGGATTCAATTTATACCCCAATAAGAAACGTGAAGTATGCAATTGAAAACTTCCGTGTTGAACAAAAAACAGACTACGAAAAACTTGTTTTTGAGATCATCACTGACGGTTCAATTAACCCTAAGGATGCGTTAACAGAAGCGGCTAAGATTTTAATCCACCACTTCATGTTATTCTCTGATGAGCGCATCACTTTAGAAGCCGACGAAATTGCGCAAACAGAAACTTATGATGAAGAGTCACTTCACATGAGACAACTATTGAAAACCAAATTGGTTGATTTAGATCTTTCCGTGCGTGCGCTTAACTGTTTGAAAGCTGCTGAAGTTGATTCTTTAGGAGATTTAGTTGCATACAACAAAAATGATTTAATGAAATTCAGAAACTTCGGTAAGAAATCATTAACTGAACTAGAAGAACTAGTGAATGTTAAAGGTCTTAGTTTCGGAATGGATTTAAGCAAGTACAAGTTAGATAAAGACTAGAAATTTAGGATTGTAAATTTCCATTTGCGATTAGAAATTCCTTATTTTTTCAAAATAAACAATTATTAACGACACATAATTTGCTCTCCGGATGGATATGGTAGCAAGATGATGTCAAATTTAAAATGTCATGAGACACGGAAAAAAATTCAACCATTTAAGTCGTAAAACGGCACACAGAAAATCAATGTTGGCAAACATGGCTTGTTCTTTAATTGAGCACAAGCGCATTAATACAACCGTTGCCAAAGCGAAAGCTTTACAGCAATTTGTTGAGCCGATGATTACAAAGTCAAAAGAAGACACTACGCACAACAGACGTATTGTTTATAGCCGTTTGAGACAAAAAGAAGTGGTAGCTGAATTGTTTAGAGATGTTGCTCCAAAAGTTGGCGACCGTCCAGGAGGATACACTCGTATCATCAAGTTGGGGAATCGTTTAGGGGATAACGCTGATATGGCAATGATCGAATTGGTAGATTACAACGAAATCTACAATGCAGATAAACAACCTAAAAAGAAAACAACTCGTAGAGGTCGTGCTAAAAAAGCTGACGATACTGTTGACGCAACAGCTGCTGCCGCTACTGGTACTGCCGCTACTGCTGCCACAGTTGTTGACAAAAAAGCAACCAACGAGGAAGAAGAATAAATGGGTGATCATTTATAATATAAAAAGGATAAACGTTTTAGTTTATCCTTTTTTTTATGCAATTTTGCAAAACTTTGTTCCTGCGCTTGCATTGCGCCTATCGAAATGAAGTCGGGAATCTCATAATAATTAGAATGAAATATACTAAAAGACACAAAGCCATCATTCTTCTTTCAGATGGTACTATTTTCCACGGTAAATCAATAGGAAAACAAGGTTCAGCCTTTGGCGAAATCTGCTTTAACACCGGTGCAACGGGGTATCAGGAAGTGATAACAGATCCATCCTATTATGGTCAAATAATGGTCGCTACCACTGCACACTTAGGTAATTACGGAACTGTTGCTGAGGAAGTGGAATCAGATTCCATTCAAATAAAAGGTTTGGTCTGTAAAAATTTTAGTTATCATTATTCACGACCTGCAGCTGATGGTTCTTTGGAGGAATTCTTCAATAAGTTCAATCTTCTTGCTATTTCCGATGTGGATACTCGTGCTTTGGTAAGCTATATTCGTGATAATGGGGCCATGAACGCGGTCATTTCTACGGAAGTGGACAATATCGAAGGTCTAAAAAAACAGCTTGCAGAAGTGCCACAAATGAAAGGTTTAGAACTGGCTTCCAAAGTGAGTACCAAAGAGCCTTATTTTGTTGGTAATGAAAATGCAACCTATCGTGTTGCTGCGTTGGACTTAGGGATTAAGAAGAATATTCTTCGCAGTTTGGCCAAAAAGGACGTCTACATTAAAGTGTTTCCGTACGATGCCACTTTTGAGGAGATGAACGCTTTTGAACCAGATGGATTCTTTCTTTCCAACGGCCCTGGAGATCCACAACCATTACACGGCGTCATTGCTTTGACTCAAGAAATTATCAAACATAATAGGCCACTTTTTGGAATTTGTCTTGGCCATCAAATCATTGGTTTGGCGAATGGCATTTCAACCTATAAAATGAATAATGGTCATAGAGGGATCAATCATCCAGTTAAAAATCTGATGACGGGTAAAGGTGAAATCACCTCTCAAAATCATGGTTTTGCACTCAATAGAGAAGAAACGGAGCTGCATCCAGACATAGAAATTACACATACCCATCTAAACGATAATACCGTGGCAGGGTTACGTATGAAATCAAAAAATGTGTTCTCTGTACAATACCATCCCGAATCCAGTCCTGGTCCACATGATGCGTCTTATCTGTTTGATCAGTTTATAGATAACATCAAAAACAAATAGTAACGAAACCTCAAAAAAGCAGCATCTTTTTTGAGGTTTTCTTATAGCGAAATCATTATCGCTGATTTTAAATGTAATTCCGAAACTGAAGCGGAAGTTCCAAGTAAGTATTTCGTAAATTAGCGTGGTTTGGGGCTTTGGGTGATTTAGGTCGCTTTGTAAAGTCCCAATAGAAAATAATAAAAAGCAATAAAGAATAGAGTATTAACTTTAAAAATTATAACAATGAGTATCATCATTAGCATTCATGCAAGACAAATTTTTGATTCACGTGGTAATCCAACTGTTGAAGTCGATGTCATTACAGAAAACGGCATCCTTGGACGCGCTGCGGTACCTTCTGGAGCTTCTACGGGAGAACATGAAGCTGTAGAGCTTAGAGATGGTGGAAAAGCTTTTATGGGCAAAGGCGTTCTTACCGCCGTTGAAAATGTAAACTCAGTAATTGCTCAAGAATTATTGGGAACTTCAGTATTCGAACAAAATAAAGTGGACCAGATGATGATTGATTTGGATGGTACTGCAAACAAATCAAAACTGGGTGCCAATGCCATTTTAGGAGTGTCTTTGGCGGTTGCTAAAGCGGCTGCTAATGAGTTGGGAATGCCATTGTACCGATATGTCGGTGGCGTTTCAGCCAATACGCTGCCGGTACCTATGATGAATATCATCAATGGTGGCTCACATTCTGATGCCCCAATTGCATTTCAGGAATTTATGATCATGCCGGTTAAAGCGAAAAATTTCACACACGCCATGCAAATGGGAACCGAGATTTTCCATAATCTTAAAAATGTATTGCAAGACAGAGGTTTGAGTACGGCCGTGGGCGATGAAGGTGGATTTGCTCCAAATCTAGCTGGTGGAACTGAAGATGCTTTGGACACAATTAAATTAGCCGTCGAAAAAGCGGGTTATACTTTAGGTGATGACGTAATGATCGCTTTAGATTGTGCTGCTGCAGAATTTTATGTCGACGGAAAGTATGATTATACAAAATACGAAGGCGCATCTGGAAAAGTAAGAACAAGTGAAGAAC
>JBARDR010000014.1:0-5697 GCA_049795335.1 Gelidibacter sp.
ACCTTGGTGATTATGGTCAGTATGAATGAGTCCATGAATTGGGTTTTTTATGTAACCTGTATAGGAGAAGTGTTAGTGATTTTGATGGTGTATAAAGTATTGAGAGATAAGTATATCACCAAAAAGACTTTTAAGGATTTTTACGAAGACCATCCCATCGGTAGGGAAAAACGACATCTCGAAAAATAAAAAAATCACGTCGGAATGACGTGATTTTTTTATTTTAAACCGCTAGAGAACTATGCGTTTTCTTGATCTTTTAATCCTTGGATATAAGATGCTTTTTGCATTTGGCGTCTTTTCTTAACTGAAGGCTTCGTGAAATATTGATTTTCTCTTAAAGTCTGCATTACCTTCACATTTCTGTGTTTACGTTTATAACGCTTAATTGCGCGTTCAATGTTTTCGCCTTCTTTAATTTCGATTCTTAACATAAATAGTTTTTATAATATAAAGTGTATTTAAGACTATCCTAAATACGTTTTTAAAATTTTACTTTTTGAGGTGTGCTTCAAGCGTCTAATGCCTTTTTCTCGTATCTGACGTACACGTTCTCTGGTTAAATCAAAGGTTTTTCCAATTTCATCCAAAGTCATTGGTGGCTGATTGCTCAATCCGAAATTCAATCGGATCACATCACTTTCTCTTTGGGAAAGCGTGTTGAGTGCTCTATCAATTTCCAAGCTTAAAGACTCTGTCATTAAAAGTTGATCAGGTCTTGGGGAATCGCCATACGAAACAACATCATATAAACTTGAAGTCTCTCCTTCTTTTAAGGGGGCGTCCATTGAAACATGGCGTCCAGAGTTTCTCATGGACTCCTTAACATCCTTCACTGTCAAATCCAATTCCTGGGCAATTTCTTCAGCACTTGGTGGACGTTGGTGTGCTTGCTCTAAAAATGAAAAGGCCTTATTGATCTTGTTGATCGAACCAATTTTGTTCAAAGGTAATCTAACTATTCGAGATTGCTCGGCTAAAGCTTGAAGAATTGCTTGACGAATCCACCAAACGGCATACGAAATAAACTTAAACCCTCTGGTTTCATCAAAACGTTTAGCTGCTTTGACCAATCCAGCATTACCTTCGTTAATCAAATCGGGTAAGGTTAAGCCTTGATTTTGATATTGCTTTGCTACCGATACCACAAAACGGAGATTGGCCGTTGTAAGTTTGTCTAAAGCTTCCTGGTCGCCTTCTCTAATGCGTTGTGCTAATTCTACCTCTTCATCAGCCGTAATCAATGACAGCTTACTGATATCTTGTAGATATTTATCAAGAGATTTAGATTCTCTATTCGTAACCTGCTTCGTAATTTTTAATTGCCTCATCTATTTTATTCAGTTTTTAAAAAGTTATCTTACATTATAACTTAAAAAACGACAAAAGCAAACAGTTTTAGATTACTTTAACTTAATTCGGTAGATTTATATAAGTTTGAGGTTGTTTTCGATTAAAAAGATAAAACATCTCAAATTTTAGATAATTCTGAGATGTTTCTGTTGGGTTAATTTACGGAATCTTTTTTCTTCTTATTCTTATTGAAAATATCCTTTATAGTATTCTTGATAACTTCTCCACTATTTTTGATGCTGTCTTTTTTGATAGGCGTTGGTTGTGCATGGGTTGAATCTTTAGGCGTTGTTTCAGGAGTTTGGGTCTTCTCATTATTTCCTCCTAAAACGCCACTTAATAAATCTTTGATTTTATCGGTGCCTTTACCGATCAGTTTTTGCTTTTCAATTTCAATAAGTTGCGCAGTTAAATTCGTTATCCCGCTGGTAAGGTCAGTCGAAACTTTTGGATCTGTAAACGATCCGAAAATTTTTGCAGATATAGGAACGGAAAGTTTATTGACTTCATTGTCGTTAATCTTTCCGATCAAACGGTTGATATCGCTTCCTAAATATTTCGCAGGTACATTGAAAACGGCGTCATAAGTCATGGTTTTGTCGAATCCATGTGCTCCAGAAACGGTTATGCCGATATCTTTATAGGCCAAGTTGAAAGGTTTAACATAGACTTTTCCGTTGGCAAATTCTAAATTTGCCTTTAAGTCGTGCAAATCTAATTTTCCAAAATCGATAAAGCTCAAGGCGTTGTCAAGTTTTGATAAAAGCGGGCTTACGTTCTCGTCAATATCGGTAGTCAATACTTCAGCGAGCGCTGATCCAGAAATGGTATTTAGATTTGGAGAAAATTCTTTATCCAAAGTTCCTGAAATTTTAATGGTACTGTTCAATTTGCCATGAAGGACTTTTGCTATTGGCGCCAAGTTTTGTAGCAACTCTAAACCTTTAAAGGATTTCGCAATATCAAAACTATTGACGTCTAAATTCATGGTAAACGATGGGGTGTCAGATTTGGTGTTGACATTTCCAGACATGGATAAGATGCCATCAAATAAGCTGGAACTCAAATTATTGATAGTCGCTTGTTGGTCTTTTATGGTCAAAACCCCTTTGACATTTTTCAGATTAAGATTGTCATAAATAACCGTATTGGCGTTAGCGGTAATGGTGGCATCTAAAAATTTCGGGATTTTCAATCCTTCCGTTGTGGTTGATGATTTTTGGGAAGTGGCTGCTGCAGTCGATTCTGTTTCTTCACTCATAAAATCGCTCAGTGCCAATGTATTGGAGTTGAGTTTGAAATCTCCCGTTAAATTGACTTTTTTGCTCATCATAAAACCAATCAAATTATGAATGGTTCCCGTAGCTGAAATATCGCTTTTTCCGGTTTTCGCCTCAAAACTATTTAAGGTCACGGTCGATGGATTAAAAGTCATATCTGCTTTTGAAATATGAAGTGGTTGGTTCATCGCATCCGAGGTAAACACCAGGTTGGCGATGTTCGCGTTTCCTGAAGCTTTAATGCGGTCGTAAGCGTTGGTTTCAATTGCATTCATGTCAAATGAAGTGTGCAGTTTTGCTTTTAGGATGCCGCTTTATTCGTTGTCAAGTTCTAAAGGATAGGCTTTGGTAAGATTGGCCAGGTTTAAAGTGCCGTCTACATCAGCACTGACCGTCATGTTCCCAGTAAGATGCTTGATTAATGCCGACGATTTGAAGACGTCGCTGTCAATTTTAAAATTTAAAGTATTGATCGCAACGTAGGTGTCATCTACATTTCCTGTTTCGTTTTTGATTTCGGTGTCAATAACGATATTCTCTACACGTTTAGGTAAATCTGGATATTTGAAGGAGGCGTTGTCTGATTTAATGCGGATGTCCAAGGTTGGAATGGTAGTTTCGGTTAAATTGCCTTTTACAATCCCTGTGATATCAAAGTTGCCCGTAGTGTCTACTTTGTCTAAATCTTTAGAGTAAGAAGCAGGAATTACCGCTAAGAAATCTTTAAACGTGGAACCTAAGTTTTTAAATGAGATATCAATGAGCTGGCCTTCGTCTATCAGTTGCACAAATCCATTAAATTCAATGGGCAGCTGGTTGATAAGGGCTTTGTTTTCTTTGAAGGTATATTTCTGTGCGCTTAAATCCATGTCGATAAGGGCGTCTAATTTCACATGGTTATTGTTTAAATAATTGGTGCTATCCATGGTTAGGCTCACGTTAACTTCCGATGTGGTGTCTAATTCTCCCACGTCGCCCGAAAATTTTCCTTTTCCGGAATGATTTAATTCAGTCAGATAAAACTGCATATTGGAAGTCATATCAATATAGGTCAAAGCACTGTTTTTAATGCTATAATCCTGAATATCGAAAGAAAAACTAGAGTCTTTTGTATCTTGCGAAGCTTCAGTTTCCTTTACAATATCGTAGTTGACATTTCCATAGGCATCCGTTTTTAATGTTAATAGTGCTTCGTTGACGTTGATGGAATTAATGACAATAGCCTCCTCAGCCGACTTGAAAAGCTCTTTTACTGACATCGTGAAATTGATGGTTTTTGCAGTGACAAAAGTTTCGTCCTTAAAAGGTTCGAAATTGGTAATCACCAAATCGCTCACTTCAACTTGGGCCTGTGGAAAGCTTCTTAGCAAACTCAAACTCACATCACTAAATTCTACATTGGCCTTAAGGTTTTGATTGATGAGATTTTTGACCATTCCTTTAATTTGCGATTGAAACACAAAAGGCAAGGCAATTAAGAGAATAATGATAATTAATAAGGTAATTCCGGTGATTTTTAGAAACTTCTTCATTGAACATTTAGTTTTTGCTTCCACTAGTTGAAAGCCTTAGTGTTAAGTAGGTATAATATATACGAAAGTATAATTTTATAGATGGCAACTGTTAAAATTTAGTAAAACTTTAGCAATTTTTGGGGTTAAAATGATTTTAAATTATCGAAAGACCAAGATATAAAAAATGAGGTCAACAAAGACATTTAATTTTTTGCAAAAATGACGAGTTATGAGTTTAGAATTTCAATTTACTATCATCCATATTTTAATCCTGTTGTCTGTCTGCTGGAAAGAAATGTTATTGAAACCTCCGCTTGCTATCGGGCTTCATAAAAGTTTTTTTCAGTCAAAATAGATTAGAAAGTGGTTTTGTTTTCTTTATTTTGGCATCACATATGAACGAATCTCATAAAGTTTACATCGCACTTGGCAGTAATAAAGGCGACAGATTGAAACATCTGCAAGATGCCGTCGATCTTATATTTAGGTGTATTGGAAAAATCAATAGCATTTCAAGAATTTATAATACACCTGCTTTAGGTTTTGAAGAGGGTGCAACTACTGAAGATTTTTACAATGGCTGTATTTTTATTGAAACTCATTTTTCTGCAGAAGAAGTGATGCAACAGCTTTTGACTATTGAAACTGAATTGGGACGGACGCGCCATTCCGGTACAGGATTCGAGTCAAGAGCCATTGATTTGGATGTTATTTTTTATGACGATGCCGTTATCGATTCCGAATTGATTACCACGCCACATCCGCAAATGCATAAGCGCAAGTTTGTGTTACAGCCCTTGCATGATATTGCGCCTAAAGTAATGCATCCTAAGTTTGAGAAATCAGTGCTGCAGCTTTTGGAAACGTGTCAAGACGATAGTGAGATTGAGCCCATTAATATTTGGTTGAAAAACCCTATGAAGCAGTTTGGGTTTGGTAACCATAATTATATTGCCATAGAAGGGAATATAGGCGCGGGAAAAACGAGTTTGGCGAATCAAATTTCAACCGATTTTAATGCCAAATTGATTTTAGAACGGTTTGCCGATAATCCCTTTTTGCCGAAATTCTACGAAGAGCCACAGCGCTATGCCTTTACTTTGGAAATGTCCTTTTTGGCCGATCGTTATCAGCAAATCAGTGATGATTTATCACAATTGGATTTATTCAAGGATTTTATGGTCAGTGATTATGATATTTATAAATCGTTGATTTTCTCTAAAATAACTTTGCCTGAAGATGAATTTAGACTCTATAGAAAGCTTTTCTATTTGATGTATAAAGATATTGCAAAGCCAGATCTGTATGTGTATTTGTATCAGAATACCGAACGTTTACAAGCGAATATCAAGAAACGTGGCCGCGACTATGAACAGAATATCGAAAACGATTACCTCGAAAAAATTAATGCAGGCTATTTGGAATTCTTAAAGAACCAAACGGAGCTCAATGTCAAAATCATTGATATTTCTGATCTTGATTTTGTAGAAAAGAGGGAGGACTATTTATGGATTTTGGAGGAGATTTGCGGGAAGATGGAAGCTTGAGGC
>JBARDR010000015.1:0-3478 GCA_049795335.1 Gelidibacter sp.
GAGATAATCCGTGTTTTTTTTGAAATTATTTAAGATGACTATTTTATCAGCTTCAACGCGATAATCACTTCCGGCAACCAACTCACTGTCACGATCGCTTAATTTCAAATTTCTGAAATCCATATCCATAGCATCAAGATACACGGAATCGACATCCTCTAAAGTCTTGAAGTTGATGAAAACAAAACCAGAAACCTTGTTTAAGCCTTCAAAGCTCAACTCTGCTTTAATTCTTTCAAAATCAACAATATCAGCTTGCTGCGCATAAACAGTTCCGAGAAACAAAAGAAAACAAAGAGAAAGAAAGCGATTCATTTATGACACATAATTAGGTATGACCAAATTAAGAAAAAAAACCACTTGAAGCATGAGGTTAGGAGTTCAAAGTATTAAGCACGAAGTATTAAGCACGAAGTATCAAGTACAAAGCATGAAGAACGAAGCGAGAAGCAACCTGGTGAACAATTTATAATTTGATCTTTTAAAAACCCAACACATTACACAATGAGATTTCTGCTTTCGCGGGAATTGGTTAAATTCGCAGCTATGAATGCCCAACTACAAACCCCTATCGATTATCTTAAAGGCGTTGGCCCAAGTCGTGGCGCTTTGCTACGAAGCGAACTCGGCATTCACACCTATCAAGATTTGATCAATTTGTTTCCTAATCGCTATATTGACAAAACGCAGTACTATAAAATCAACCAACTGCAACAAAATAGCGCTGACGTTCAAATTATCGGAGAAGTCACTAGCTTAAAGGAAGCAGGCCAAGGTAGAGGAAAACGCTTGGTCGCCACTTTTAAGGACGATACTGGAATTGTAGAATTAGTATGGTTTAGAGGCCATAAATGGATTCGAGAAAGCATAAGACTTGGAAAACCATACGTTATTTTCGGCAAAACCAATTGGTTTAATGGTGTTTTCAGCATGCCACATCCTGAAATGGAACTGTTGGAAGAGCATGAAAAAAACCTTCGATCGGCCATGCAACCGATTTATCCATCGACTGAAAAATTGGCAAATAAAGGAATTTCCAATCGTGTTTTGAACAAGATCATGCAGCAATTATTTTTGGAAACCAAAGGTCGATTTGAAGAAACGCTCTCTGAAAATTTGCTCTCAGAACTGAAATTAATTTCGAAAAGCAGAGCCCTTTTTAACATCCATTTCCCTGAGAATCAAGAGCTACTTTCGAAGGCACAATTCCGATTAAAATTTGAAGAATTATTCTATATTCAGCTCCAATTGATCATCAAGAATTTGATCCATAAATCAAAAATTAAAGGTTTTAATTTTGCACATGTCGGACACTATTTTAACACCTTTTTTCAGGAGCATTTACCCTTCGATTTGACCAACGCGCAAAAACGGGTTTTAAGAGAAATCAGATCCGATTTAGGAAGTAATGCACAAATGAATCGTCTATTGCAAGGCGATGTTGGTTCTGGAAAGACTATAGTTGCCCTCATGTCAATGTTAATGGCACTTGACAACGGTTTTCAAGCCTGTTTAATGGCGCCGACTGCTATTTTGTCAGTCCAACACTACCATGGATTAGTTGAACTATGCAACAATCTGAACATCAGTATAGAACTTCTCACTGGTTCAACTAAAACTTCAGAGCGTCGAAAAATTCATGAGGCGCTCGAAAATGGCGAATTAGACATCTTAATTGGCACCCATGCATTGCTCGAAGATAAAGTAAAATTCAAGAATTTAGGGCTTGCCGTCATTGATGAACAGCATCGTTTTGGCGTGGCGCAACGCAGTAAATTATGGCACAAAAACTCCTCACCTCCGCACATTTTAATTATGACCGCAACCCCCATTCCAAGAACTTTGGCCATGTCCGTTTATGGGGATTTGGATGTGTCCGTAATTGACGAATTACCACCGGGAAGGAAGGATATAAAAACCGTCCATCGGTATGACAAAAATCGACTTAAAGTTTTCAAATTTATCCGAGAGGAAATTGCAAAAGGCAGACAGATTTATATCGTATATCCGCTGATTCAAGAAAGCGAAAAAATGGATTATAAAGATTTGATGGACGGCTACGAAAGTATCGTTAGAGAATTTCCAATGCCCGAATATCAAATCTCAATTGTTCATGGACAAATGAAACCTGCCGATAAAGATTTCGAGATGCAGCGTTTTGTAAAAGGTGAAGCGCAAATTATGGTCGCCACCACAGTTATTGAAGTTGGTGTTAACGTTCCTAATGCCTCCGTCATGATTATCGAAAGTGCAGAACGCTTCGGATTATCTCAATTACACCAATTAAGAGGTCGCGTAGGTCGTGGTGCCGAGCAGAGCTATTGCATTTTGATGACCAGCCACAAACTTAGTGAAGACAGTAAAACACGACTCCAAACCATGGTCAGCACTAATGACGGTTTTGAAATTGCCGAAGTTGACTTGCAACTTCGTGGCCCTGGCGATTTGATGGGGACTCAGCAAAGCGGTGTTTTAAATCTCAAAATCGCCGATGTGATCAAAGACAAGGACATTTTGCAACATGCACGCCATCATGCGAAAGCTATTTTAAAAGCCGACCCTTCACTGTCGCTTCCCGAAAATAAAGTATTGCGATACACCTATGGGCAATTGAGTAAGTATAAGAACATTTGGAATTATATTTCTTAGTTTTTAGTTGGTAGTCTTCAGTTTGAGTGTGAAGCTAGCAGCTGGCAGTCTGTAATCTTAAGTCAGCGACCTTCACTTATCTAGTAATAATATACTGTTTAACGCTATCTATTGGCATCCATTCTATTAAAGTACATACATTCTCAGTCCACCAGTAAATCCGTGAAATCCGTGTCAAAATTTTTAAAATTAAAGCAAGATTCACTAAAGTTCATAGATTTAACTTAATTTGATAGCTTCAAAAAAACCGCCAACTAAACAATATGAGAACATTCAAATTTATTTTACAATTCGTGATGGTATTTGTAATGCTCAGCTGCAAGGACAAAAAAGTAGAAACCAAGCAAGCCGACACCCCAGACACGAACCAATTAGACAGCTATTTCTCTAAACAAATGCCAGGCAACGAACCAGGAGGAGCTATTCTAATAATGAAGGGCGATAGCCTCATTTTCAGCAAAGGCTACGGTCTCGCCGACCTCGAACTGAAGACCAAGATCGATGCCAATACCTTATTCAACATTGGCTCCATTTCCAAGACCTTCGTCGCCAATGCCATTCTGATGTTACAAGATGAAGGCAAACTTTCGGTGGAAGATAATATGGCCAAATATTTTCCTAATTTCAAAAACAAAGCCATTGCCGAAAAAGTAAAAATCAAACACCTCATAACGCACACTTCAGGATTAGAAGATAATAGACAAACCAAAACGGACTCTTTATTTTATCTGACCGCTAAAGATGCCGAAAACTGGTTTCCCACAACCCAAGCTGAACATCTGAATTTTGAACCTGGCACCCGTTACGAATATTCCAACCCCGCCTACAA
>JBARDR010000016.1:0-5517 GCA_049795335.1 Gelidibacter sp.
TTGCGTCGCTGTTTCGCTACCACGTTCGATGGAGTTGATCATTATCTTAATTGCTATTTTGGAGTGTGGTGCAACTTATCTTCCATTGGATCCTAATTATCCAAGTCAACGCTTGGAATTTATGTTGGAGGATTCTGAAGCTAAATACGTGATTACGAACAAAACATTCGCGTCAGCATTACAATCAAAAACGACGCTTTTGTTTTTAGAAGAAATTTTTTCAGATTTACTACAATATCCGCATAGCCCGCTGAACGAAAAAGTCGACATTCAGAATGTGGCCTATATACTTTACACTTCAGGTTCGACCGGAAAGCCAAAAGGAGTCCCAATAACACACAAAAATATCGTCAACCTACTTAACAGTGTCTTACAAAAACCAGGAATAAAGGAGTCGGACATACTCATTTCGATAACGACAATTTCCTTCGATATTGCTATGGTGGAATTATTTGCGCCGCTTTTAGTAGGCGCTAAATTGGTTATAACCAATGAAGAAACAGCCAAGGACACGCGTTTGTTATTAAATGTAATGAAAGACGAAGGAATAACGATAATGCAGGCCACTCCTGCTACCTGGCAAATGCTCATCTATTCTGGCTGGCAAGAACCATTGCCAATCAGAGCCATATCTACAGGAGAAGCCCTACCAATGGTATTGGCAAAAAACATAATGGAGCGCGTTATTGAACTTTGGAACATGTATGGTCCAACAGAAACCACCATTTGGTCGGCCATGAAGAAAGTTTCAAAGACTGATGATGTCATTACGATAGGCCATCCCATGGCAAATACGCAACTTTATATCGTAAACGAACAAAATAGATTAGTGGAACCTGGTAAGACAGGAGAGCTATGCATTGCAGGAGACGGAGTTGGGACAGGTTATTGGAAGAGAGACGACTTGACCTCCGAAAAGTTTATAAAAAATCCATTTGAAACAGAATTAGGCCCCGTGCTATATCGAACAGGAGACCTAGCCAGACTCCTTCCTTCTGGCGAAGTTCACTGTTTGGGACGTATGGACGACCAAGTTAAAATTAGAGGGCATCGAATAGAATTGGGCGAAATTGAGCAAGCCTTAGATTCATTGGACGGCGTCAATTCATCCGTTGTATTGCTCAATGAAGACCAATTGGTAGCTTATGTCATTTCATCCAATAAAGGTAATGATGAAAATATTCAAGCGGGAATTTGGAAAGCACTCCTAAAAAATCAGCTTCCTACGCACATGATTCCGCAACAATTTATCTTGGTTAAAGATTTCCCCACCACCCTAAGTGGTAAAGTCGATCGAAAAGCCTTGCTACAATGTTTACCGAATAAAACGGGTAAGTCGGAATTTACGGCACCTTCTACCCCATCAGAAAAAATTATTGCGACGATATGGAAAGAATGCCTTGGGTTAGATAAAATAGATGTTCACAGTGACTTTTTTGAGCTTGGCGGGCATTCCATCATTGGGGTTCAGGTCATGGCACGCTTGGAAAAAGAAACCCAAAATAGATTGCCTTTGGTGGCATTGTTGAAACACCCTACAATCAAAAAACTGGCGGCCTATATGGAAAGTGAATTCATTGTATGGGATTCATTGGTACCCCTAAAACCTCAAGGCACTAAACCTCCATTATATATCGTACACGGTGCCAACCATAATGTTTTAATGTTTAATGCGCTGGCTCATAAACTCGATAAGGACCAACCAGTTTTCGGACTCCAGTCCAGAGGTTTGAATGGGGTCACTGAACCTCACGATTCCATTCACCAAATGGCGGCCGATTATATTTCGGAAATTTTGACCACTAATCCAGATGGCCCCTACGCATTGGGAGGTTTTTCATATGGAGGAATTGTTGCTTACGAAATGGCGAGACAATTAATGGCACAAGGAAAAGAAGTGAAAATTCTGGCGCAATTTGACACCTATGTTTATCCTTCATACTATTACACTAATCCTTTAATAAAGAAGCTATTAGGAACAGCATTTCAAATAGGGAAAGTCGTCTATTTAAGCTTTAACATGTTTGCGAGTAAAAAGCATTTTATTCGACGAAAAGAATTATTGAAAATTCAAATTTCGGGATTATTTTTAAAATTAAAACACGGAAAGGAAAAGCAATATGAAATGCAGTTTAACGTGCCCTACAAAATGGAACACAACCATGCTATCGCCACAAAAGCCTATACTATAACACCTCAAGATATCGTCATCGATCTGTTTAGAGCGCAGGAAGAAATTAATTTCGTGCATGATCACGATTTATTGGGATGGAAAAAAATGGGTGAAAAAGGCATTCGAAAACACATGGTGCCGGGTAATCATGTCGATATGTTCGAACATCCTCATGTTGATTTTTTAGCCGCGAGTCTCCAGAATGTTTTAGATCATAAGAATTTGGATAATGTATAGTAATTTATTTTATAGTACAATAGAAGTTCAAGATTCCGCTATGATTCAGGAAAATCAGTGCGGTGTGATACTTTATAAAATTCAACTCTCAGAATACCAAGAATTAGTTCCTGATCTGATACATTTTTTATCAACTTCTGAACATCATCGTGCTAATCGCTACCATTTCGAAAAGGATAAAAATAGATTTGTTATATGCCGAGCCTTATTAAAATTCCTTTTGGCTGAACATTTAGATCTTGAAATTGCTCAAATACTTCTCGATATTGATTCCAATAAAAAACCCTATTTCGCTGCGCATCCATCCGTTTTTTTTAATGTATCACACGCTGGTGATTATGCCCTAATTGCGATCACCAAAAGTCCAATAGGCGTTGATATCGAGTATGTGAATAAGAGCTTCGATTATAAAGAAATCCTACCCAATATCTGTAGTATTACTGAAATAGATGAAGTAAATCAGAGCACTGATAAACCGCTTTCTTTTTATAAATTATGGACACGGAAAGAAGCCATCGTAAAAGCCATCGGAAAAGGTATTGATGACGATTTGCCTAAAATTCCAGTAACTGATGGGTTTCATTCTGTAACATCAGCATTAGTATGCGGTTATAAAAAGATAACTATTTTCAGCTTCAATGTAGATTATGATTACGTCGGGGCAATAGCATTTACTAAAGAAATCATTAATTCAGACAAAATTGTATTCACTCCTTTACCCACTTCTACTGAATTGAGGAATTCCATATTCAAATGATTCCATTAAATTCTGTAAGTCAATTAAAGCTTGGACTTCTCCTCTCCAGCATTAACTTTTGTAACAAAGGTTGCAGTAATTCTGCCAAAAGCCTATTATCTTTAGAATCCGTTAAATGAAAGCGTTCTAAAGTGGAGTAATCCTGCTTTTATGATAAAAACGCTGGAGAATTCCGATTACAAAATTATAACAATCAACACAAAACAACATTGGGCAACCGTTTATGAAAATAAAACCTCCGACCAAGTCAGTTGGACTCAAGAAAAACCATAAGTTTCTTTGGAATTTAGCGGCTTTCCAAAATTCGCCAAAATGGAGTGTGAATGATGTTAACACTTTACAACCTACTGAAACTTATGATTTAAGGCACGATCGCGCGGCTTTTCATTTTTTGACTACACAGGAGCAAATTGAGAAATACAGGTCAATGGATTTGTAGCTGAAAGATTAATTATCGGTACCCTTTCAAAGCAAACCCTATCAAATGCAGCGGATTATAAATGTTTCAATATGACGCTAACGGATCGGCAAAAGTTTTTGAAACTACTTTGAAAAAATAACATGGTTTATAACAGAGCACGTGACGCCTTTTGAAACCGTACAGAACTTTCAATTCTGCAGTTTTAAGAAGCTAAAATAAAAAATATTTTAACTTAAAAGGCTACACAAAATTTAGCAATCTTTTTTAAACTTATAAAAACTAGAAACTATGAACATTAAGCAATTTGAATACAAACCACTTGCCCACTATTCCTATGCTATAGTTAGCGATGGAAAAATGGCCGTTATTGACCCTGAGAGAAATCCAGAGCAATATTATGCTTTTGCGAAAGCTAACAACGCTAAAATAGTAGCAGTGATCCAAACGCATCCTCACGCCGATTTTGTGAGTTCACATCTAGAAATTCATAAAGAAACTGGAGCCACCATCTACAACAGTGAAAAGTTAGGTGCTGATTATCCGCACCACGCCTTTGATGATGGCGATTCAATTGATTTAGGCGATGTTACCCTGAAAGCCATTAACACTCCTGGACATTCTCCAGATAGTATTACAATAGTGGCTACAGAAGGAGATAAAACAGCGCTATTTACTGGAGACACACTCTTTATTGGCGATGTGGGCCGCCCAGATCTTCGGGAAAAAGTGGGAAATATGAAAGCCAAACGTGAAGAATTGGCAGAAATGATGTACGATACCATAACCACGAAGTTCACGGATTTACCGGATGATTCCATTGTTTATCCAGCTCATGGTGCCGGTTCACTCTGTGGAAAAAATTTAAGTAAAGCTGCAAGCAGTACTTTGGGCGATGAACGCATGGGCAACTGGGCTTTTAAAAAACAATCCAAAGAGAAATTCATGAATACCTTGCTTGATGGACAACCATTCATCCCAGCCTATTTTGGATTTAATGTGGACATCAATAAAACGGGGGCTAAGAATTTGGACACATCCATTGACAAGATTCCTTTCATCGAAAACACGACGGCAACAGGCTTTATTGTTGATATTCGCGATGAAACTGACTTTAAGAAAGGTCATTTAAAAGGCAGCATTAATATTCAAGCCGTTTCGGATACTGCAAAATTTGAAACTTGGATCGGCTCTATTATTGCGCCCAACGAAAAGTTTACTTTGGTTATTGACCATAAAAAAAACAAGGACAAGCTCCTAGACCGTTTAGCAAAAATAGGCTATGAAAGCCAAGTGAAACAGGTCATTACACTGTCTAATGAAAACCTTGAAAAAACACCTCAATTGGATTTGGAAGACTTTAAAAAACATCCAGATAATTACACTATCGTGGATATACGCAACCATAGCGAAATCAACGATGGAAAGTTTTTCGAAAAAGCACTCACGCATCCGCTCAACGAATTACGCGAGAGCGCCAAAACTATTCCGACCAACAAACCTATTGTGGTGCACTGCGCTGGCGGCTATCGTAGTGCAGCAGGAAGCAGTATCCTCGAAAACGAATTGAGCAGTGTTGAAGTTTATGATTTGAGCGATGCTATAGAACAATTTAAAAATTGAGCCTAAAAAAACCCATAAAGGACTATATTTTTGTATCCATACAATTGGTCCTATTTGTGGCTTATATTTTACCCTTACAAGTATTTCACCTACATCTGCCCGAATGGCTTTGCTATTCGGGTTTAGTGTTTTTTGTACTTGCTGTAATACTTGGAATCTTGGCGCTTCTGCAATTAAACACCAACCTCTCCCCTTTTCCTTCTGCAGTTAGTTCTGGCAAATTGATTACGACCGGAGCATTTGGTAGGTCGAGGCATCCCATTTATACGGCTTTGATTTTTTCAGGCCTTGGATATGCCATCTACACGT
>JBARDR010000017.1:0-3759 GCA_049795335.1 Gelidibacter sp.
TTCCGTAATTTGGTTATCTCATAATTCCGCAATATATTTGATTATCACTCAATATCGTGATAATTTATTTTATCACTTTAAAGTGTGATAATTTTAATTATTATGTAATGAGACGATAATCGCAAGTATCATTAAAATGATTATTATGACAAGTATATTGACAGGAGACATCATCAAATCAAGGTCTATCAAAAATCCTGAGATATGGCTATCGACTTTAAAAGAAGCCTTAACCAGGTGTTCCCAAGATACTTCACTATGGGAAATATATAGAGGTGACAGCTTTCAATTAGAGATGGAAAATATGGCTGAAAGTCTTAAGGCGGCTATATATATCAAGGCGTGTATAAAAACCATCAAAGGATTAGATGTCCGCATCGCCATTGGAATAGGCGAAAAAACCTTTAGTGGCAAAAGCATTGTGGAATCCAATGGCGAAGCCTTTCAGTTTTCTGGTGAGATATTGGAGTATTTGAAAAAAGAAAAAGTCAATCTCAAAATCAAAACCACCAACGAGCGGCTCAACCAAGAACTCAACCTTTATTTTAAATTAGCTTTAGCCATAATGGACAATTGGACCACAAATTCAGCTGAAATTGTAAAATTATACATGGAGCAACCAAACGCGCTTCAAGAGGAACTTGGCAAACTTATAGGCATCAATCAAAATGCGGTAAGCAGCAGACAAAAACGCGCCCATTTAGACCTCATAATGCAGTTGGAACAACTTTACCGGCAAAAAATAATACAGTTACTGACATGATAATAATAAAACTGATACTCGCACATCTTATTGGGGATTTTTTCCTTCAGCCGATATCTTGGGTTAAGGAAAAGGAAAAAAAGAAATTAAAGTCACCCAAATTATATCTGCATGTACTGATCCATATCGCCGTATTATATCTAATTCTCTGGGATGTCTCAAAATGGCCAATAATCCTAATCGTAGGTCTTTCCCATTTCATTATTGATGCCATAAAACTGATCGTTCAAAGGAAAAAAACAAAACGTTTATTCTTCTTTTTAGATCAATTATTACACATTCTGGTCATCGTAGCCGTTTATTGGATATTTATTGGACAGATTGTTGTTTTAGATAATATACTTAATGAGCGCAACCTCCTACTCGTCACTTGTATTTTATTCTTAACCGTTCCGGTATCGATCATCATGAAGACCATCTTTTTAAAATGGGACATTTCAAAGTTTACCGAAGGCAATGAATCATTAAAGGATGCTGGAAAATATATTGGGATTTTGGAACGTGTCCTGGTATTTATTTTTGTGATTTTAAATCACTGGGAAGCTGTTGGTTTTTTGATTACCGCCAAGTCCGTATTCAGATTTGGAGATCTTAGAGAGTCAAAAGAACGTAAACTTACCGAATACATTTTGATTGGAACCCTGATCAGCTTTGGCATTGCTATTTTAATTGGACTTCTATTTCTATTTGGTATTCCATTAATAACATAAAAAAACCACCAACAGTGACGTTGATGGTTTTCAAAGGTTTTTTTGGTAAAATTAAACCGCCGATTCATTAAATTGAATCGACAGTTTCATTCTTATTTACTCAAATACATTTTACGTCTGGCATACAGATTATAAAATTGATCATCTTTTAAGTTATCAATAAACAAGATACTTTCGCCAGTACTTTTCATTTCTGGTCCTAATTGTTTGTTTACGGTTGGGAATTTATTAAAAGAAAACACAGGTTGCTTTATGGCAAAACCTTCCAACTTCGGATTGAAGTCAAAATCTGTGACCTTATTCTCTCCCAACATCACTTTTGTCGCGTAATTCACATATGGCTCACCATAAGCTTTCGCAATAAACGGAACCGTTCTTGAGGCTCTTGGATTAGCTTCAATGATGTATACAATATCATCCTTAATGGCGAATTGAATGTTGATCAATCCCACAGTATTTAATGCCAATGCAATTTTTTTAGTGTGATCTTTGATCTGTTGAAGTACAAATTCACCCAAGTTAAATGGCGGCAAGGTCGCATTACTATCGCCAGAGTGAACTCCACAAGGTTCAATATGCTCCATAATACCGATGATATAAACGTTTTCTCCATCGCAAATGGCATCGGCTTCTGCCTCAATAGCACCATCTAAATAGCGATCCAAAAGCAACTTATTGTCTGGCATTCTTCGTAATAAATTGACGACATGCTCCTCCAATTCATTTTTATTGATGACAATTTTCATGCCTTGACCTCCAAGAACATAAGAAGGACGCACCAAAATCGGGAAATCCAATACATCAGCAATCGCTAAAGCTTCATCTGCATTGGTGGCAACATCAAATTCTGGATAAGGAATATCATTTTCTTTCAATAATTTTGAGAAACTACCTCTATCTTCTGCTAAGTCAAGGGACTTGAAAGTTGTTCCGATGATTTTAATGCCATAACGATCCAGCTTTTCAGCAAGTTTCAATGCGGTTTGACCACCCAATTGGACAATCACGCCTTCTGGTTTTTCATGGCGAATAATGTCATAAATATGCTCCCAATATACCGGTTCAAAATAAAGTTTATCAGAAATATCAAAATCTGTGGAAACGGTTTCAGGATTACAGTTGATCATGATGGTTTCATAACCGCATTCTGAAGCTGCCATAACACCATGCACACAGCAATAATCGAACTCAATACCTTGCCCAATTCGGTTAGGACCAGAGCCCAAAACGATGATCTTTTTCTTATCCGATACGATACTCTCGTTCGCCGACATTCTGGTACCGTCCGCCAATTCTACATCATTTTCAAAAGTAGAGTAATAATAAGGAGTTTGTGCTTTAAACTCGGCCGCGCAAGTATCTACCAATTTAAAAATACGATGAATATTGAGCTCATCCCGCTTATTATAGACTTGACTTTCCAAACAATTCAGCATATGTGCTATTTGTCTGTCACCGTAGCCTTTTTGCTTAGCTTCTAACAATAAATCATGCTCAATGGTATCAATAGTGAAGGTTGAAATTTCCTTTTCAAGATAATGCAATTCTTCATATTGTTTCAAGAACCACATGTCAATCTTCGTGATTTCATGGATGCGGCTCAAAGGAATGCCCATTTGGATGGCATCGTAAATCACAAATACACGATCCCAGCTGGCATGTGTTAATTTATCGATGATTTGATCATAATCCTTATATCCTTTTCCATCAGCACCAAGTCCGTTACGTTTGATTTCTAAAGACTGGGTAGCTTTATGGAGTGCTTCCTGAAATGAACGCCCAATCGCCATTACCTCTCCAACAGATTTCATTTGAAGTCCTAAAGTACGATCTGCACCTTCAAATTTATCAAAGTTCCAACGTGGAATCTTTACCACAACATAATCTAAAGTTGGTTCAAATAAGGCAGAAGTCGATTTTGTGATTTGGTTGGTTAATTCATCCAAATTATAACCGATAGCCAATTTTGAAGCAATTTTTGCAATTGGATATCCAGTTGCTTTACTTGCCAAGGCTGAAGAACGGGAAACACGCGGATTGATTTCAATCGCAATTATTTCTTCTTTTTCATCAGCACTTACCGCAAATTGTACGTTACACCCACCTGCAAAGTCGCCAATACTGCGCATCATGTGGATGGCCATATCCCGCATACGCTGAAATGTGGTGTCCGACAAGGTCATTGCCGGCGCAACAGTAATGGAATCTCCTGTATGGATCCCCATAGGGTCCATATTTTCAATGGTACAAATAATAACGACGTTATCATTTTTATCACGCAACAAC
>JBARDR010000018.1:0-7559 GCA_049795335.1 Gelidibacter sp.
GCTTTATGGGAATTCCAAACAATGGAAATTTGCCATTGGTTTTTTGATATAAGAGATTGTTTAGGGCGTCGGTGTTATTTTTTTTGTCATTAACATACACCGAATTGTTTGTGAGTAAAAGATCATCTTTGCCAACGCGTTTTACGGCATTGCAAGAGTACAACATGATGACTATTGTCGTAATAAATGATATTTTTGCTACCTTAACTTTCAAAGGGAAATTGACATAACTTTTGATGAGCTCAAATTTACTGTTTTTATAGGTGGTAAAACAAACATAAAAAAAATCCTTGGTAGGAATTAATAACGTGAGAAAAGTAAATACATTTTGATGTTAACAAAAAATCAGATAAAATTAATTGTGAGCCTAACACAAAAAAAGCAACGCTTAAAACATCGGCTGTTTTTGGTGGAAGGTAAAAAGACTGTTGATGAGTTTTTAAGGTCAGATTACAGCTTGCATCATATATACGCTCTGAGTGATGATTTTGATTGTCCGCCCGAAAAGTTTAATTTAATTTCTGAGGCAGAATTGAAAAAAATAAGTGCCTTGACTACGCCACAACAAGTGGTCGCTATTTTTGAAATGCCACCGGCCGAAGAAATCGGTTCAGGTAAATTGATTTTGGCAGTGGATGCTGTTCGGGATCCTGGCAATTTGGGAACTATCATAAGGTTGTGTGATTGGTTTGGCATTGAGGATTTAGTGTGCAGTGAAACGACCGTGGACTGCTACAATCCCAAAGTTGTGCAGGCTACCATGGGGTCTTTAACGCGTGTTAATATCGTTTATCTGAATTTGGAAGTGTTTTTAAGGGATTCAAAAATTCAAAAATTTGGCGCGTTCATGGACGGTGAGAATATCTATGAAAGTGAATTACCTGAAAAAGGCATTTTGATCATGGGCAATGAAGCGAACGGTGTTTCGGCGGAAATTGAAAAGCTAATTGAAAATAAACTTAGTATTCCGAGTTTTAGTACCCATCAATCGACCGAAAGTTTAAATGTGGCTACGGCTACAGCTATTTTACTGAGTGAGTTTAAAAGAAGGAAATAGGAAGTAGGAGATTGTTGGTTGCTGATTAACGATTGTTGATTTAGGCTTAACGATTTGTTCTACAAATCTGAGCTATCGGCGGAGGAATACTTGAAAAATTTACAATAAATCTTAAACAGTCAATTCTAATCAAGAAGGTTTTAATTCAGCTAAATTAAACAACTCCACGCCAAACAACTCCACAACTCACCATAATCCCTATTGAAACGTGAAGTTCACAAAAACACCTCTTGTTTTCATGGAAGCTATATTGCCGGTCCATGGACTATTTGGGTCATGATCTCTTACCAGTTCATCATTGATAGCAAAAACACCTCTGATGGATGGCGTAAACTTAAACCACTCTAAGTAAAAGTCTATCCCAAAACCCACTTCATAAAAGAGCATTCCTTTTTTGGTACGGAATTGCGTCGTGCTATTGTCTTCTGGATTGTTTTCGTTGCTCGATAGATTTAAAGCCGTGGATATACCGCCAACTAGAAAAGGCTTGAAATTGTTAATGCGTTTGGTCGATACTTTTAATAATAAAGGAAAATGAATATAGGTGGAATTTACTTCTCGAGAGAGGTCAGAGGTTCTAAATTGTGAAGGATCGAAGTAGCTTTCGTCATAGACCAAATTTCTTTTGGAAATATATAAACCGGGTTCAAAACGGAGGTTGAAATATTCATTGAGGCGCAAATCTCCAACTAAACCAACGTTAAAACCAATACTTGTTTCTACAAGGATGTCTTTGAGATCCTGCTCATATTCGAACTTAAAATCATAATTGTTAAAACCTAAAAAATAACCCCAAGTTAAGACTTGCTTATCAAAGTTTTCTTGGTTTTTAATCCTTTCCTTACTAAACAACTGAGCGGATGCCGAATTGTAAATTAGTAAAAGTACTATGACGATAACGGTTCTTTTCATTGTATGCAGTCTAGGTCAATTCGTATGGTCTTATTGCTTGGTTGCCACATAAATGGTTGCTACGCCAAACGTTTGAGGCACATCCTTCACATTAGTAAACCCAATTTGTCGTAAAATATTGTTTAAGACTTCGCCATAAGGAAAAACAGAGGCTGATTCGCTTAAATAAGAATAGGCCACACGATCTTTTGAAAACACTTTCCCGATGGTTGGCAAAATGTATTTTGAATAGAATTTGTAGCCTTGTTTAAATGGCGCTTTGGTTGGAACCGAAGTTTCCAAAATCACGAAAGTTCCGTTAGGTTTTAAAACGCGTAGTATTTCGGAAAGTCCTTTTTCTAAATTCTCAAAATTCCGAACACCAAATGCTACCGTTATGGCATCAAAACTGTTGTCTTCAAAAGGAATGTTTTCAGAATCCCCGAGCGTCATTTTTATTTTGTCGCCCAACTTTTTATCGGCTATTTTTTTTCTGCCTACCTCGAGCATCCCGTTGCTGATATCCAATCCGATAATTTCATTTGCTTCAGTTTGTGCAAGGTTTATGGCCAGATCTCCTGTGCCGGTTGCGATGTCAAGGATGCGATTGGCTTTCGTTTTTGCGATGATGTCAACCACGTTTTTACGCCATTTCACATCAATTCCAAAGGAAATAACCCGGTTTAATCCATCATACTCTTTTGAAATTGTGTCAAACATTTGAGCCACTTGCTCCTTTTTGTCTAACTGACTGTCCTTATATGGTTTTACTTTTTCTGACATTCCAATATTTTTGCCAAAATTACATATTTTTTCATTGCTAATTTGTCAAGTTTAGTTGAAAAACTAAAAAAGGGGAGACTTTAATTGAAGATATATCTTGGTTAAACTCTTTATTTTGAATATTTAAAAATTTATTATATCAGACGTAAATCCAATGTCGGACTATTAAATATCTTATATTTGTTTGTTTTTCAATCCAATTAATTAATGAAAATAATCATTGCAGGCGCTGGAGAAGTCGGATTTCATTTGGCGAAATTATTGTCTTATGAATCCCAAGAAATTACCTTATTAGACACCAAAAAAGAAAGTCTGGTTTATGCCATTGACCATTTGGATATTAGGGTGGTGAAAGGCGATGCGACGTCGATTGCAGTTTTAAAGGATGCTAGGATTGAAAATTCTGACTTATTTATTGCTGTAACGTCTTCAGAAACTACAAATATTACAGCCTGTGTTTTGGCCAAGCAACTTGGGGCAAGAAGAACCATTGCCAGAATTTCAAATACAGAATTTATTGATCAAAAGGATGAGGTTGGTTTTTCCAAATTTGGGATTGACGAATTGATTTCTCCAGAATCATTGGCCGCAGGTGAGATTGAATTGCTCATCAACGAATATGGGTTTAATGATAGTTATGAGTTTGAGGAAGGGGCTTTGACCATGTTGAGTTTGAAGTTGTCAAAAACCGCAAGTTTTGTAAATAAAACGGTTCAAGAGGCCGCGGAGGATTTTTCACAACTTCGTTTTGTGCCTATTGCTATTCAGCGATTTGGAACGGAGTATACCATAATACCACGTGGAGATACGGAGTTTAAGGAAGGTGATAAGGTTATTTTTGTGACTTCAAAAGGAGGTGATGAAGAATTGTTTGAACTTTCAGGCAAAGTAAGATTGGATGTTAAAAATGTGATGATTCTTGGGGGTAGCAGTATTGGTCATAAAATTGCTAAATATTTATGTGCTGCTAAATATAATGTCAAACTCGTTGAAAGTGATCGGGAAGTGGCTTTTGAATTGGCCGACGCTTTGCCTAATGCGCTCGTCATTAATGGCGATGGGCGCAATGTGGAATTGTTGGAAGAAGAAAGCATTGGGAATATGGATGCTTTTATCGCGGTAACGGGAAATTCGGAAACCAATATTATGTCCTGTCTGGTTGCTAAATCCAAAGGAGTTAAAAAGACGATTGCCCTAGTTGAAAATATGGATTATTATCAGATTTCTGAATCTATTGGAATCGATACTTTGATCAATAAGAAACTGTTGGCAGCCAATAATATTTTCAGATATATTCGTAAAGGAGAGGTTGTGGCCATGACCAAGCTTAATAATATGAATGCTGAGTTATTGGAGTTTATGGTCAAAACCAAATCAAAAATCAGTAATAAGACTATAAAAGATTTAGATTTTCCTCGCTCTGCGATTATTGGCGGTGTGATCAGAAACGGAGAGGGTATCATTCCTTTGGGAGATTTTAGGGTGGAAGCCGGCGATAGAGTTGTAGTGTGTTGTCTTCCAAGAGCGATTACTGAAGTTGAAAAATTCTTTTTTTGATGATTTAAAGCCTTAAAAAGCTACCACCTTACTAAGTATTTGAAAAATAAAATTGCTAATCTCCCTGTCGCTATTGAAATCCCCACGCGATAGTTATCCAGATTACAACAGAAGAACATGAAACTCAACCACAAAATCATAATTTATTTTTTTGGACTATTGCTACTTTTTAACGGAGGCTTTATGTTATTGTCCACGTTAGTAAGTCTCATTTATAAAGACGGCGCGACCTTAAAGTTGTTCTTGTCTGGGCTGGCAGTTTTATTGGTAGGTGTTCTTTTGATGGTTTCAACACGAAATCACAGTAAGGAGATGAACAAGCGTGAGGGTTATATGGTGGTAACCTTTGGTTGGATTGTGATGGCGATATCGGGGGCGGTGCCCTATATGGTTACTGAGGTCATCCCTAGTTTTACAAGTGCTTTTTTTGAGACCATGTCTGGCTATACAACAACTGGCGCTTCTATAATAAACGATATTGAGATCGTGCCCAAGGGCGTTCTGTTTTGGAGAAGTATGACGCACTGGATTGGTGGTATGGGGATTATTGTTCTGGCGATTGCTATTTTGCCATTATTAGGTATCGGTGGGATGCAGCTATTTACCGCTGAGGCTCCTGGGATAAGCGCCGATAAATTGCATCCGCGTATTACGGATACTGCGAAGCGTTTATGGTTGATTTATTTTGGATACACTGTGGCTGAAACTATTTTGTTAAAAGCGGCTGGGATGTCCTTTTTTGATGCTGTCAATCATGCCATGAGTTCCTTGTCTACCGGTGGTTTTTCAACAAAAAATGCCAGTGTAGCCTATTGGAATGATCGGCCAATCATTCAATATATCATCATCACTTTTATGTTTTTGGCGGGTTCTAATTTTGTGTTGAGCTATTACGCCTTTAAAGGGAAGGTACAAAAAGCTTTAGGTGATGAGGAGCTGCGTTGGTATTTCAGGTTTATAGCATCATTTACGATTGTTGCAGCCTTGGTCATTTATTTTAAAGCCGATTTATCACTGTCCTCTATTGATCATCCTATGGTGTGGGGTAAAGCTGAAAGCGCATTTCGACACGCGTTATTTCAGGTAGTGAGCGTCGTTACCACTACAGGATTTGTGACGGCCGATTTCACCTTATGGACACCCTTTTTGGTGGTGCTTTTCTTTGGGATGATGTTTATGGGGGCTTCTGCTGGAAGTACTTCAGGTGGGATAAAAGTTGTACGGCATTTGATATTGATAAAAAATGGATTTTTAGAGTTTAAACGCGCACTTCATCCTAATGCGGTGTTGCCTGTGCGTTACAATTCTAAAGCGATTTCAGGAGTTGTGGTTTATAATATACTCGGTTTTTTTATTCTATATATGATTTCCTTTATAGTAGGTGCGTTGGTTTTTTCAATGTTTGATATTGATTTTGAATCTGCCATTGGATTATCCGCTTCCAGCTTGGCCAATATTGGTCCGGGATTAGGTGCTTTTAGTCCAGTTAATAATTATTCGGCCTTGCCTCCTTTGGCACAGTGGTGGGCCTCTTTTTTAATGCTTATTGGTCGTTTGGAGCTGTTTACAGTTTTGGTACTGTTGACGCCTTTCTTCTGGAGAAATAGATAGGAGTATAATCAGGATGGAAATGGCTGTTTTTAATGGTTGTTTTCTTCCAATAACAATTTTGTTTACTTCCAATAACAATACTGATGGAGTGATCCATCGATTTGTGTTTATTGGTCTCAAATTAAGTTAAGATCCCGCCTGAACCCTTAAGTGTCTATCCTAACCCTCGGCGTTGCTTTTTAAATTGCTAGTTTTTGGAAGTTCTGCATACTTTGGATATCTCTCATTGTGGTTGTGCTATTGAAGTTTTGGGAGAGGCCAAAAGTTTGTGGAAAAATGACTGAAAGTGAATTATTATTAATGCACTTTGTGGTTGCTGCAGCACCAATGATATTTTATTACTGATGCTCCATTATTTTTGCTTCGGAAAATAAATCTTTTGCAATTACCCAAACTCTTTGATGAAAATCAAAAAAGCCGCCTCGTGTTACGAGACGGCTACTTTGTATAGCTACACACTTTTTTAGGATGTGCAGCTACTGTTAAAGACTAACAAAAAAACTTTTTATTACCAACCAGGGTTTTGCTCTTTAGATAAGGTTGGGTTTGCATTCAGCTCAACTTGTGGAAGTGGCCATAAGAATCTTTTATCAGTTCCTGGGATGGCTGCTTCACCATAAGGCCCATCGTAAGGTGTTCCCAGAGTGTATAGAGCGGCAGCAGGGCTTCCGTTTGCTATTTTTGCAGGAATACCATCTATTGGATGCAAATCATCACCTTGTAATCTATGGATGTCTGACCAACGTCTGCCTTCCATTAAAAACTCGATTCTGCGTTCTTTTATAATAGCGGCTACCATCGTTGCCGGGGTGGTAAAAGACGCTGCTGTATACGCTTGAGTTACAGGAGTTGCTAAAGCTCTGTTTCTAACCATATTTAGAAGCCTTAAGGATTCTGCTAAATCTGGTGAAGATTTTCTTGCGTTTGCCTCAGCCATGCTTAATAGAACTTCCGCATAACGGATTATCGGAGTGAAATCTGTATAGTTTGTAACGTCTCTATATTTGTTGGTGTATTTCCTGCCTTGGAAATCAAATACCATTCCTGTAGGACCTTCTTTCTCTGCTTCGTTTGTATACGTTTCAGTTCGGCGTTTGTCATCTACTAACCAGCTTGGATCTCTCCAAATGATAGGGCTGATACACACTAATAGTCTATTATTATATTGTGAAGCTAATGCCGCATTCACACCAGGATTATTACTTGCTGAATGTGCCATTGAGAAAATTGACTCCGAATTAAGGGCATTCGCTTCAAATACGCCATCAGGATCTGCAGTTAAAGTATATGCACCTGTAAGCTTATTACCTTCTGTAATAACCTTATCCCAATCTCTCATATGAAGATAGACGCGCGTTTTAAAAGCAATGGCAGCATTTTTTGACGCTTTTGTCAATGTGGTGTTGCTTATCAAGCTTTCAGCAGAATCCAAATCAGCCAATACTTTTTGATAAACTTCGGCCACTGTATTTCTTCCTTTTAAGAGTTCAGTATCAATTTCTTCTTGCGTGTCAACTCCTATTTCTCTGTAAGGAATACCTGGATGGGCAGCGCCTGCGGAGAAATTATAAGGTCTCGCAAAGAAATTCAACAATTCAAAATGGGTGATAGCTCGGAAGAATTTGGCTTGACCGATATAGTCATTACCAACTTCCTGTGT
>JBARDR010000019.1:0-4914 GCA_049795335.1 Gelidibacter sp.
GTTCAACCACCTGTATGGAAGTGAATCGCTTGCCCTATGAAGAGCAAAAGGAAATGCGGAAAGGTCAAGGCAATAGCAACGATATCTTTAAAAAGGGAAGGGCTGGCCATTTGCCATTCAAGCAAGATTTGCGGAATATTTTTGATAGCTTTGAAACTCCAAATCATAAATAGATATCTATGCCAGCTATTGAATTAATGGCGCCTGCGGGAAATTTTGAATCTCTTCAGGCGGCCTTAGATAACGGTGCGAATTCTGTATATTTTGGAGTTGAGCAATTAAACATGCGCGCACGGGCGACGGTCAATTTTACGGTCGATGATTTGCCCGAAATTGCCAGACGTTGCGAAGCAGTTAATGTCAGGTCTTATCTGACTTTAAATACCATCATTTACGATCACGATTTGTCCATTGTGAAAAACCTGTTGAAGGAAGCGAAAGCAGCCAATATTACTGCGGTTATCGCCATGGATCAAGCCGTTATTGCGGCGGCAAGAGCGATGGATCTGGAGGTTCATATTTCTACGCAACTCAACGTCACCAATATTGAAACAGTAAAGTTTTATGCCTTGTTTGCCGACACGATGGTGTTGAGTCGCGAATTGAGTTTAAGACAGGTCAAATATATTACCGATCAAATTGAAAAAGAACAAGTCAAAGGGCCTTCATCACGCTTAGTCGAAATCGAGATTTTTGGCCACGGCGCTTTGTGTATGGCGGTTTCTGGAAAATGTTATATGAGTTTACATTCTTATAATTCTTCCGCAAATCGCGGGGCGTGTAAACAAAATTGCAGAAAAAAATATACTGTTATCGATCAAGAAACAGGTTTTGAGATGGAATTGGACAATGAATATATCATGTCTCCAAAAGACTTGTGTACGATTGATTTTTTAGATGAAATCATTCAGTCGGGTATTAAAGTCCTGAAAATTGAAGGTCGTGGACGCGCACCAGAATACGTGGCTCACGTGATCAAATGTTATCGTGATGCGATTGACAGTGTTGCTGAAGGAACGTATAGCAAAGAGAAGGTTATCGAGTGGATGCAAGAACTCGAAAAAGTTTATAATCGTGGTTTTTGGAGCGGTTACTATTTGGGCCAAAAACTTGGTGAATGGAGTAATAATTCTGGATCTCTGGCGACACAGAAAAAAGTATATATCGGTAAAGGCATGCATTATTTTCCAAAAGCTAAAATTGGCGAATTTAAAATTGAAGCCTACGATCTCAATGTTGGAGATACCATCTTAGTTACCGGACCGTCCACCGGAGCCAAAGAAATGCAAGTGGATGAAATGATGGTCAATAACTTTAGGGTTTCTTCTGGAACTAAAAATGATTTGATAACCATTCCGTTGGCGTTTAGAATTCGACCTTCAGATAAATTGTACAAAATCGTTGAAAATAAAGTCGAGGCTTAATGGTAGTGATTACTTTACAGCGCAATAAATGTATTGGGTGTAATTATTGTGTAGAGATGGCACCCGGACAATTTCAAATGTCAAAAAAAGACGGAAAAACAGTGTTGTTACACGCAATTGAGAAAAAGGGATTTCACACTCTGAGATCCTCAGATTATAGCATTCGTGAAGCCTTCGAAAACGCTTCCAATGCGTGTCCTGTAAAAATTATTAACATAAAAATCTGCGATTAGAAAACAAGATAGTATAGATTAGAACAATGCCGATATTTTTTTAATATCGGCATTGTTGTGTTTATTATATGTTATTCTTAAGCAAATCCAAACCTCTTAGATTTAAGTATAAATTTTAATTAACGAACCGAAGTTTTGAAAAATTAAGATTTCATGAGCTCATAAGTCATGATGTAATTCGCTGATAAATAGTGAATTATCTTTTGTTAGCGACTTTAAATAAGTTACATGATTATCAATTATATAACTGAAATAAATAATCTTATCTTTACGTTCTAAAATTATATGGCTTTGTCATTTTTTGTCAGGTAGAAATTTTTTGAAATACAAAGCTGTAATTTATTAATCCTCATTCGTTTACCGGACGAATTATATATATAACATAACATGAGTTGTAACAGTTGCTCAACTGGAAAAGGTGGACAACCAAAAGGATGCAAAAACAATGGTACTTGTGGTACAGATAGCTGCAATAAATTAACTGTTTTTGATTGGTTGGCCAACATGTCTCTCCCGCAAGGCGAAGAACCTTTTATAGGTGTCGAAGTTCGTTTTAAAAATGGACGTAAAGAATATTATAAAAACACAGAAAATTTAACCCTAAGCATTGGCGATGTGGTTGCTACACAAGCGCAATCTGGCCATGATATTGGTATGGTAACTCTTACTGGAGAATTGGTGAGAGTGCAAATGAAACGTAAACACGTTAAAATTGACGATGAAGAAGCCGTTTTAAAAATCTACCGTAAAGCCTCCCAACGTGATATCGACATTTGGTCGGAAGCGCGCGATAAGGAAGAGCCTATGAAGGTCAAAGCGCGCCAGTTTGCCATTGACTTGAAATTACATATGAAGATTTCTGACATTGAATATCAAGGAGATGGCAGTAAAGCTACTTTTTATTATACAGCAGAAGAACGCGTTGACTTTAGGGAATTGATAAAATTGTTCGCTAAAGAATTCCGCACCAGAATTGAGATGAAGCAAGTGGGTTTCCGCCAGGAAGCTGCACGTCTTGGCGGGATTGGATCTTGCGGACGCGAATTATGCTGTTCGACTTGGTTAACCGATTTCAGATCCGTAAGTACTTCAGCAGCACGTTATCAACAATTATCCCTTAATCCGTTAAAATTAGCTGGACAATGTGGTAAATTGAAATGTTGCCTCAATTACGAATTAGACTCTTACTTGGATGCCCTAAAAGATTTCCCTAAAACAGATATCAAACTTTACACTGAAAAAGGGACAGCGGTATGTCAAAAAACAGATATTTTTAGAGGTCATATGTGGTTTGCCTATGAAGGCGAATGGATGAATTGGCACAAATTGACTACTGATCAAGCCAATGAAATCATTGCTTTGAATAAGAACAAACAAAAGGTGGCCAGCCTTGAGGAATACGCTTCAGAGCATGTTCAAGACGTCAAATCTGATTTTGAAAATGTGGTTGGTCAAGATAGTTTAACCCGTTTTGATAGTCCAAAACGCAAAACCAAACGTAAAAACACCAAGAGCAAAACTAAAAAACCGGGACAACCGCAGCAAAAGACTGATCAACCAGTCGCACAGGCAAAACCTGTTGAGAAAACTCCTCAGAAAAAAAGAAGAAAACCAAACCCGAAAAAATCAAATCCTAACGATGCCAAATAAATTTTATTGGATGCTGTTAACCGCGGGACTTTTGGTGCTTAGCTGTGATTCCAAACAAATTTTTGACGAGTACAAATCCGTGCCAAATCAGTGGAACAAGGATAGTTTGATTTCTTTTAACGTAACACCGCCAGATTCCACCAATCTTTATAATCTATTCATTAACATCAGAAATACCAACGCCTATAAATTCAACAATCTGTTTTTGATTGCAGAAATGAATTTCCCTAACGGAAAAACCATTACCGATACTTTAGAGTACCAAATGGCAAAACCGAACGGCGAACTCTTGGGCGAAGGATTTACCGATGTTAAGGAAAATAAATTGTGGTATAAGGAAGGCGTTAGGTTTGACGAAATTGGCGACTATAGTATAACTATTCAGCATGCGATGCGTAATAATGGTGAAGTCAATGGCGTTGACAACTTAAAAGGCATTACAGATGTGGGTTTTAGAATAGAACCAGGAAAGAATTAATTTAAATTATGGCAAAAAAGAAAGCGGAAACTCAAAATTTTTCCAAATATATCAGGTGGTTTTGGATCACCATAACAGGCGGTTTATTGCTCATTGTATTGTTCTTTTTATTAGCATCTTGGGGTGTTTTTGGTGAAATGCCCGACCATACACGTTTAGAAAATCCTTCTACAAATTTAGCTACCGAAATTATCTCTTCCGATGGTGAACTGTTGGCAAAGATTTACCATAATGATAATCGAACCCCTGTTGAGTTTACTGAATTGCCCGATCATTTGGTCGAGGCTTTGATCGCTACCGAAGATGCGCGATTTAGGGAGCATTCTGGTATTGACCTTAGAGGAACCTTAAGAGCTATAGTAAAATTAGGCGCCGGCGGCGGTGCGAGTACGATTTCACAACAATTGGCAAAGCAGCTATTTCATGGGGAAGGCTCAAGAAATATCATTGACAGAATTGCGCAAAAAGCGAAAGAATGGATCATTGCCATCCGCTTGGAACGTCAATACACCAAAGAAGAAATTATAGCAATGTATTTCAATATCTATGATTTTGGAAACAATGCGGACGGCATCCGAAGTGCGGCTAGAATTTATTTTGGAAAGGAGCCAAAGGATTTGGATGTCAAGGAATCGGCAATGTTGGTAGGCATGTTTAAAAACTCATCGCTTTATAATCCGAGATCTACTCGTAATCCAGAAGGCACCAGAAATCGACGCAACGTCGTTCTGAACCAAATGGAGAAGTACAATTATATCACTACAACTGTTGGTGATTCGCTTAAGAAATTGGATTTGGGACTTCGATACACACCAGAATCCCATCGCGAAGGATTAGCTACTTATTTCAGAGCTTATCTTACTGACTTTATGAGAGATTGGATCAAAAATAATCCAAAACCAGATGGCTCTGGTCTCTATAGTTTATACGATGATGGTTTAAAAATCTATACGACGATTGATTCTCGAATGCAGCAGTATGCTGAAGATGCAGTACAAGAGCATATGGCGCAATTGCAGAAAGAATTTTTCCATCAAAACACGCCAGAACGCAATAAAACCGCACCATTTTTAGATTTAAAGCCTGAAGAAATCACAAGTTTACTTAATAGGAGTATGCGTCAATCGGA
>JBARDR010000020.1:0-2394 GCA_049795335.1 Gelidibacter sp.
CTGATAAGCAATTGCAAAAAGCGACGATTGTAGGTCACAGTTTAGGAGGAGCTTTGGGATTATGGTTAGCGTCGGAAGATAACTTCGAATTCAATAAAATTATTGTTGTGGATGCTTTGGCATCAACAGGTGCATTAATGATGCCTGATTTCAATAGTGAAGCCATCGTTTATGATAATCCCTTCAATCAAACACTTTTGGATATGGATGCTAAAAGCTTTGAACTGATGGCAGACCAAATGGTCATGGGAATGGCCTTAAATAAGAATAAGCATGAACTGCTTAAATCATGGATCTTAAAAACTGATCGAGAAACCTATGTTTACGGGTACACAGATTTACTTAAATTAGATTTACGTAAAGTGCTCGCTCAAATAAAAGTTCCAGTAACCATTTTAGCAGCAACGCAGCCTTATGGCGAGGAAAACGTTAAAAAAACGTATGAAGATCAGTATAAAAATCTTGATAAGTACTCTATCAAATATGCCTCTAAATCGGCACACTTTATCATGTTTGATCAACCAGAATGGCTATTAACTAACATCATCGAAGAACTTAAATAAACAATGAAGCTACAAGAGTCCAAGTTTGATGAGATTTATAATGCAAATTACCCCATTGTATTTCGTCTCTGTCAGGGTTATACCAATGGTGATGAAGCACTATCAAAGGATTTGGCGCAAGAAGTTTTTATAAAGGTTTGGGAAAACTTAGCATCTTTTAGAAACGAATCAAACATTTCAACATGGATCTATAGAATTACGGTCAATTGTTGCCTGCTTGAACTTCGTAATAAGAAATCCGTTCCAATTGAAAATCATTTAAGTCATTTGGAACACACCGAAACTAATTTTGCAGATCATACAGAAGTACAATTAAAACAAATGTATCAGTGCATCAGTAAATTGAAAACTGAAAACAAAAGTATCATCTTACTCGAACTGGAAGGTCTGCCTCAAAAGGAGATCGGCGATATCATGGGTTTAAGCCATGAAACCATTAGAGTAAGAATTCACAGAATAAAAAATGAATTGATTAAATGTGTTAAATTATGAAAACATTCGACGATTTGAAATCCCAATGGAAAGAGCAAGCCCTTCCAGATACTCCAAAAGATGGCTCTAAGTTAGTTATAAAGAAGATTGATTTTCTTCAGAGCAAACAGCGCATCACCAATCGTGTTCTTTTAACCACAGTAATGGTTTTGATTGGATTTTTCTTTTATATCGAAGCCTATAAATTTAGAGTAGTAACCTTGGGCTTATTATTAATGATAGGAGCTCTTCTAATAAGAGTGTCTATTGAATATTTTAGTATTCGAAATCTTAAAAAGCTAAATGTTACCAAAGATGCTTTAACATTTAAAGCAGATATGATTACGTATTATAGGACGCGTCTCAAAACGCATTATATCGCAACGCCCTTCATTATCTTCTTTTATGCGGCTGGTTTCTACCTCTTGCTACCTTCGTTCAAACAAAGCCTCTCTAAAGGCTTTTACACCTATGTTTGGGTGTCGGCACTAGTTCTTCTGTTTATATTAGGGTTTTTTATTGCTAGAGAAATACGCAACGAGTTGAAAAACATAAAAGAAATAACCTGATTGAAAGCTTGAGGTCGCACTTAGGAATGTTTTCCTTGAACATAAAAATTGTGAAAAGCGAATATTTAAAATTAAAATAAGTATTGAAATGGAGGCTTATAACCGACTGAAGGCCCAAAGTAGATGAGGCTATTGCATCACTTGTAATTAGGATTTTAAAACAGTAATTTTGCAACTCAATTTTTGAAACTTGGGTACGATAAAAACCTTTTTTAAGGATACAATAATTTATGGTTTGGCGACTGTTTTGCCCAGACTCATGAATTTTATTTTAGTGCCACTTCACACTGGGAAATTAGTTACCTCGAGCTATTCTGATAATACAGAATTTTATGTTTATGCAGCGTTTTTTAACGTTCTGCTGACTTATGGTATGGAAACCGCTTTTTTTAGGTTTTTTAATCTTAGTAAAGAAAAAGATAAAGTATTTTCAACCACCCTAATCAGTCTTACGGTGTCAACATTAGTGTTCTTAGCACTAGTTCTGATGTTTAATGAGCAATTGGCTAACCTGGTCAATTTAAAGCAAACTTATTTTAACCTATTAATCGGCGTTTTGGTTTTGGATGCTCTGGTGGTAGCGCCTTTTGCCTATTTAAGAGCAACAGGCCGTCCGATAAAGTTTACCGCCATTAAACTGTCAAATATTGTGGTCTATGTAATTCTCAATTACTTCTTTTTATGGGCAATTCCCGAATTTGGTATTGAATTCCCGGGTTACAATCCGAATGATCTCGTGCAATATATTTTTATTTCGAATCTTTTAGCAAGCATTACAACACTGTTATTAC
>JBARDR010000021.1:0-1880 GCA_049795335.1 Gelidibacter sp.
GAATTGAAGGCACCTTATGTCGAAGAAAAGGGAAAACAAGAAACTGAATTAAAAAAAAGGCGAACCGC
The DNA here is from genome assembly GCA_049795335.1 of Gelidibacter sp. Classification (GTDB taxonomy): domain Bacteria; phylum Bacteroidota; class Bacteroidia; order Flavobacteriales; family Flavobacteriaceae; genus Gelidibacter. The sequence continues at coordinate 69 of JBARDR010000021.1, forward strand.
ACTTATGCTTATTGAAGAATCAATCAACGGCGTAGAGCAAAAAATCGTGACTTTTAAACACGACATGGTCGAGGTAAAAAGAGATCCTGAAAAATATGGTTTGGAAGTAGATAAAAAACCTAAGGCCCAATTTTATTTAGGGTTAATTGTTCTTATACCCATAACTTTCTACTTACTTGTATTCTATATGTCAGCTTCGTTTTCTGCATTTTTTAAATCCTTCGATTCAGATGAACTGACAGCAGCCATTTTTGATGGTAATGCGCTTACCAAAGCCATTCAGGGTGGGTGGCTTGAAGGTGTGTTTATTGGGACCATCCCGTTTGCCTTTATGGGATTGGGTTATTTGATCCATATGTTTCAAAAACATAAGAGTTGGACCTCTTATTTCAAGATCGGATTATTGTTTGTTGTAACATTCATATTTGACGCCATATTGGCATACCAAATAGAACAGAAGATATACGAGATCCAAAAGACACCAGATTCTCCAGGGTTCAATCTCAAAATTGCGTTTTCCTCTGTAGAGTTCTGGGGCATTATTTTCGCTGGCTTCATAGTCTATATCATTTGGGGACTAGTATTTGATTTTATTATGAAAGAATATGACAATTTTGATAAGATAAAATCATTCATCAAAACAAGAAGAGAGGACATCATGAATTGTGAAATGGAAATAGATAAGCTATTACAGAAATTAAATCCCATTAAGGAAGAGATCTCTGGCATTGAAGGTAAGATTTCTGATTTACAACGTACTATTGATGGTTTTATTTTCTCCAACAAGCATTATTTGACCTATCACTCAGAATACGTTAAAGGGTGGTTCTTGGCAATAGCCGATAATTTTGATGCGCTTAAGCGAAGAGATGAATTATTGTTCAATTGTAAAGAGGAAGAAATAAAACATTTGCAGGAACATAGTATTGACAATGAGGATCATGAAGGACGCTTATATAAACTCGTAAATTAACTAAATCATGAAATATTATTCTATAATTCTCCTTTCATGTCTAATAGTACTAAATTCATGTATAGAGGACAAACAGGAAATCATTCTAGACCCTGAAAAAAACGAAACAGAAGCTGTAAAATTATCTGTAAACAGACCCAATTTAAACATTAGTATACTTTTGGATTTATCGGATAGAATTGACCCTAAAAAATATCCAAATCCTGCAATGGAATTCTATCAACGAGATTTGGGTTATATCAATTCTGTGGCAAATAGTTTTGAATGGCATCTAAGAAACAAAAGAAGCATAAAAATAAACGACCACATTCAATTGTTCATTGATCCCGAGCCATCCGACAGTGATTTAAACAAAAAAATGAGAGCTCTGAACTTAAACTTTACCAGAGCAAATGCTACCAAAGAAAACATATTGAAGACATCAGTAATATATGATAGTATTACAAAGCAAATTTACCAATCAGCCATTGCGGACAATAATTATATAGGTTCTGACATTTGGAGGTTTTTCAAGAACAATGTAAAAGATTATTGTATTGAAGAGGGACATAGAAATATATTAGTTGTACTAACAGATGGGTATTTATACCATAAAGACAACAAAATAAAAGAAAGCAATTCAACAACCTATTTACGCCCACAGGATATTCGATATTTCAAGCTGAACACCTCCAATTGGAAGGATAAATTGGAACAGGGCAATTACGGGTTTATAGTCCCACGTACAGATTTGGAAAATCTAGAAGTTTTGGTATTGGGCATCAATCCAGATACCAAAAATCCTTATGAGCAAGACGTTATTACATTATATTGGGAAAATTGGTTGAGCGCCATGAATG
>JBARDR010000022.1:0-5780 GCA_049795335.1 Gelidibacter sp.
CAACAACTTTTTATCAATATTAGAAAATAATGGTGTTGATTTAGTACTCAGTGGCCATTCCCATTCTTATGAAAGATCCTATTTCCTAAATGGTCACTATGGACTTTCTAATACTTTTAATTCATCAACCCATACTGTTGGTGCGAATGGTGATTTATCAGGAAAGGAAGACCAAGCAGATGGTCCATACACCAAAACTGCAAGTGGTACTCAAGGAACCGTTTATATAACTACAGGATCCGCAGGGAAAATTTCAGGCGGAAGTTTGAATCATAAAGCCATATATGCCTCAATAAATCAACTTGGATCATGTGTTTTAGAAATTGACAATGATGGGGCTACTGGACAGAACTTAAATGTGAAATTCTTGACTATGGGTGGGACAATTGCAGATTATTTTACAATTAATAAAACAGGGGTTATTCTTTCTACAGAAAACAAAATTGATAACTCAATAAAAGCATATCCAGTACCTGCAAAGACAGTTATAAATATTAAGATTCCAGATAATGAAACAGTTAAAAACATAAGAATTTTCAGTATAAAAGGTGTACTCATTAAAGAAAGTAATGATCTTAAAACTGACGTAAAAAATTTGGCTTCAGGGCAATATATCCTTGAAATTACAACGAATAAAAATAGTACTTATAAAAAAATTATAATAAAATAGCATGGAGATTTAAAATGCAACAATTTTATGAGTCGTTAAGCAACAAATCGCACCGCAACCTAAATTCGTTATGGGTTTTAAGAGAATCTAAATCATACCTTTTTTTATATAAACGGTCTAGAATATCCTATATAAATAATGTTGGACATTCGGCTAGAGAAGACAGTATAACAATAAATTTTATTCTATGCCGAATAAATTAAAACGGGACTGAACTCTGATAAAATAATTGTTGATTTTGCTAAAGTGACGATTTTTAGCATAGTAAATTCCAAACTGGAAAAGATGGAATAAAAAACGTTGGCCGCGCCGTGTAATAATAATAATTCCTTCGTTCTAGCCTACTTGGGAATTCCTTCAGAATTCCCACAGGCTCATTCAATTTTTCCTGTTTTAGGAGTTAACATTCGAAGCCTACAAGCACAAGTTCATAAATCCATCGTGTAACACTTCTTAAAAAACGGAATTAGCGTATCTTGCGAACCTATTTAAAATTGAGAACTATGGAAGCAAGTAAAGTGCTAGATTATATAAAAGAGGTATTAAAGAATATGCCAGCAGACTGGTTGAATTTAACCACCCATCGCCTAGATATTTATGATGAAGAATTGGCTAAAACACAATTTCTGGATGAGTTTGAAAGCTTATTTAAGGATAGTAATTCTCAAGAAACAGCATTAAGTGGATTACACACTGCTTATGATTATATTCGATTAGGTCATCCTCTATCTTGTGTATTGGAATGGGGCATTGCCAAACTGCAGTATCTACCTTCCGAAAATGTCATCAGTTTCTCATCCCAAACCACACCTATTCTGGCCATTCTGAGAAAAAATTTATTAGACAACAAAAATACCCAAATCTGTTATGCAGATGAATTACCACATTTTTTTGATGCCGACGTAGTGCGACGCGTTTATGGTTATCAATTTGAATTAAAGAAAGTTGAGAATTTAGATGTTATTTCCAAGTTTGAAGGTAGTACTGTTTTCATTTCACAAGATGACGCATTACCAACTCCAAATCTTAAAGAAAATATTGAGTTTTTCATCAGTTTACATGCCCCACTTGGAAGTATTTTAATAGTAAATGGCAAACCAAATGAAAGTTACATTTCAGAAATTCAACATGTAAGAAGAAGAGAGACCATCGCCATGACGCCTGCTAATTGTTTGGTGGCGCTAAAGTTACTCATTGGGAAATCATCATCGGATGATCAACCAAGTAAGTTAGCAGACAACAAAACAAGTGTTATAAATTCAATCAAAGCGATTACCGGTTCAAATTCAAAAGCACTCGTTGCTTCAAGTGGATTATCGATGCAATATGCAATCATGATGGGGCTTATTGACGATGCATTAGAAAAACACAAAGGAAAAGACATAAAATTCATTGTTCCGCCCAATTGTTACGGGGGCACGAATGACCAAGCACGACGCGTTGCCGCTTCCCTCGATAATGTTGAAGTGGTGGATTTATTGGTAGATGGAGACAACGACATGGTCCAAAGTATTGATACCATTTTAGCTCAAATCGCCCATGAAGATGGAGTTCCTTACATCATTGCCGAAATTCCAACCAACCCTAGAGTTGAAGTTCCAGATCTTATAAAACTAAAGAATGTTTTAAGTAAAGAACGAAAAACGGCATCTGGTACTACTGCTATCGATCCTGTTTTTATTTTAGATCAAACTTTTTGTCCGAATGTTCACTTTTTAGGTGAGAGTGAAATACTTTCTGAGGTAAGAACCATTTCATATGTCAGTGGTTCAAAGTTTCCCAGTGGCGGAAAATGTACGGCTGGTTATTGTGTAGGAAACACAAAAACTGAAGCTTTGATGGACAAAATAGAATTGCACCTCAACCTTTGCGATAACGAAGCGACATCACTCCAATATGAAATATTAGCCAAGCAGATACCTTCAATGAATCAACGGATTAAGGTTGCGTACAAGAATACCCGTGAATTTGTAAACTTTATTCACGATGTTTTACCAAGTGCTAAAATCAATTTTGTTTCAGAAGAATTAGCAAATCAAGGTTTTACACCATCGGTTTTTTCATTGGATCTTCCAACCAAAGGCAATACAGATGAAAAAAGAGAAAATTATAAAAGAGCTTTAAATCTGAAGTTAATTAATTTAATGATTACAAAAATTCCCAATGAAAGTAAGTTTTGTGTGAGCTATGGGCAATTAAAAGGCTGCTACTGGACGATTCCCGCCACCTCTACGCAAGGCACAACTAAGGAAGGGGATAAAGATTATATTGTCCGTGTAGCACTAGCTCCAACCTTAGATTTGGAACTTCATAAAAAAGTCTTTTTGGAGTTTGTTGAAAGTATTTAAAAAATTGGGAGGTTTAAAAATCTCCCAATTTCATTTTAATGCTTTGTAATCTAGTGGCAATACTATTTCAATTCATGCTGCATAACTTCCTAATCAAAAGTCAATTTTAATGTCCCTATCTCGCCCTTGCTGTTAGTAGAAATAATTAAATACCCTGCATCGGAATCCTTGATCTTGTAAGTTGCTGAATTCTCATAATAATTACCCCACTCGCCTACCCAAACTGGCATTTTTAATTGATCTTCCTTTTTTGCGATTTGATTAAATATATACCCTACTCTTGAAGTTGCCGCCAGAGCAGCCGCTTCTGTATCCGCCACCTAATCATAACCATGTGCGGCATAAGCCAATAAAGGATCCGGACTACATCGGCCAAGGTCACACGTTCTATACTGCTGGCCACGCCTGTATTGCCATCAAAACTATGCTCCGAGAAAATAATATGATTGGGGTCCACTTCACGAATGGCATCACTCACTTTATGATACATCAGTTGTAGCCATCTTTACTAACTTTGAAAATGTATTCATTTTTACTGGTTGATTTGGTTTTACAATCCATCTGGTTTCAAATAAACATCTTCGAAATAAAATGCTAAAGGCTATTTAAAAACAGATTGCAAGTCTGTTTTATCCGTAAAATTTATAGTAAATGATATAGATTTTTAATTTATGGAGATGAGTAAAATTCGTGTCAAATTTTTTCAAGTTAAAATGGTAATGCACTTAATTAGTTTGTTTAAAAAACATATTACACTTTAAAACAGGTGTTTGATTTTTTTAGCAAACTTTATCGGTATTTTATAAGGCGGGTAACGCACTGGTGCTTCAAACCAATTGGCTTTTTTGACAATCGCTTTATGATGTGAGAAAATATCAAAGGATATTTTACCGTGGTAAGCACCGATACCACTTTGACCTACACCGCCAAACGGCAAACGTTTGTTGGTAATTTGAATGACGGTATCGTTAATCGCGCCACCACCAAAACTATAGGTATCGATTATTTTTTTCTGAAATCTCTTATTTTTAGAAAAAACATAAGCCGCCAACGGCTTTCCATAATTCGAAATATAGGTATGGATATCGGCTTCTGTTTTATAGGCTATTATTGGTAGAATGGGCCCAAAAATTTCCCCTGCCATGAGTTTACTGTCCATTTTAGGTTCGTTAACCAAAGTGGGCGACAAGTAATTGTCTTTTTCATTACTATGACCTCCAAAAAGAATGTCTTCCCCTTGGAGCATGTCTTTTAAACCGGCAAAATGCTTTTGGCTAACCGTTCTTGAAAAATCGGGCGATGCTTCTACATTTTCGCCATAGCATTTGGTTATATTTTCTTTCAAGGCGTCGACGAGTTTATTTTTTACGCTTTCATGTACCAGAATATAATCGGAGGCAATACAGGTTTGGCCAGCATTCAAAAACTTACCCCAAACGATGCGTTTCGCAGCCAAATCAATAGCTGCTGTGTCATCAACAATACACGGGTTTTTCCCTCCCAATTCTAAAGTTACTGGCGTTAAGTGCTTTGCTGCACTTTCATAAACAATTTTCCCCACTTGACTACTTCCGGTAAAAAAGATATAATCCCATTTTTCAGCAAATAACTGCTGGGATACGGCAACACCGCCTTCTACAACGGCAACATGGTCAGGGTCAAAAACGGCTGTTATAATTTCAGAAATCACAGCAGCGGTGTGTGGCGTCACTTCTGAAGGTTTTACAACGGCGGTATTGCCTGCAGCGATCGCACCAATAAGCGGTGCAATGACCAGCTGAAAAGGATAGTTCCAAGGGGCGATAATCAATACCGCACCATATGGTTCTTTATAAATATAATCATAGGAGGGCCAATTCATCCAACTGGCAGAAACTCTTTCCGGGCTCGCCCAACGGTCGATTTTTTTGAGTGTGTATTTTAATTCGGCCAATACAAATTGCGTTTCCGCCGCCAAGGTCTCAAACTTTGGCTTTTTAAAATCTGCATACAAAGCATCGCAAATAGCATCTTCGCGCTTCACAATTTCCTCCTGTAAGCGTTTTAAGGATTTCTTTCGGAAGGAAACATCTTTCGTTTGTTGTGTTCGAAAAAAATCATGTTGTCGTTGTGCTATGTCCTTTATCATTTATGCCTGTTTATATTCAATCTATTGAAAATTAATAACATAAATATATACTGTATTATTGAAAATATATAATGTATTATTGACCATTCCGTTCAAGTCCGACTTAGTCGAAATATATGTGTTCTATGGATAATCATCTGTTAAGTTAATAAAAAAATCAGACATTAAATCCGCAATGTGATTCCCGATGGCCCGAATAATGGAGGCCATTGAAAACCTCCTTACATTCGCATTCTTAAAACCTAAATATTCACCTAAAACCAATTGTGTTTTGTTGGTAAAATTAACTGATTTCAGCGGCATCTACCGTAAAATCGCCTTCCACTCGCTCCAGTAACATCGGTAACTTGTGTATAAAGCACATTTGCTAAAGGCACGTTATTTGGATCTTAGGAAACCGCAGTGATATCTTCGCCATGAAACATCATGACATAACTAATCCCATCAGACTTTGACCATCTTAGTTATCCACATAATAGGCGCCGTCATGCACAACGTAAAGGTGTCTCCATAAGATTCTCCCAAACCTACGGCATCCAAAAGATTATCAAAGGCAGGTAGGAAAAGATTCAATCTACTGGACCCGCACCTTCTTTACCCGAAGTATAGGCTTTTTTAAGTCGCCATGATTTCC
>JBARDR010000023.1:0-1869 GCA_049795335.1 Gelidibacter sp.
GCAAAAATACTGCGCTTATCTTTTTTTCATCGTTTGTATATGGTCAGCGCAGTCACAAATTCCAACTAAAAAGGGAGACACACTAACCGTTGTAGAACAGGACTCCCTCAAGAAAAGCAGGTTTTTCAAACAAATAGGAAACGGCTTTTTTCCCACGCCCTATATCGATATTGACCTTCGCTACCTGATAAAATATAATCAATATGAAGGGATACGAACTGGATTGGGAGGTAAAACAAATGAACACCTTTCTGACAAATACCGCATGAATGGCTATCTGGTTTATGGATTTAAGGACCATCGTTTTAAGTACAGCATTGGCGGCGGCTTTAGACTTGACAAAGAATCAAGAACATGGCTCAATCTTTCATATACTGATGATTTACAAGAAACTGGAAGCTCTAATTTTTTGACAGACAAACGGTTCTTTTCATTTTTTGAACCACGTCTGCTGAATATTAGCCTGTTCCAACGACATACCACTAAGTCCATTTCTCTCGAGCATCGTATCACGCCCTATTTGCTGTCTGAAACGCAGATTTATAGAAGTAATATAACTCCCACCTATGATTACACCTTTTTTGTTGATGATACCGCTTTTAAGGAATTTCGTCTAAGCATCGCGAAAATATCTTTGCAATGGAATCCGTTCAACACTTTTGAAGCCGTTGAGGATATCGATGTTGAAAAGGAAGGCTATCCAAATTTCACTTTACAAATGTCAAAAAGTTTCAAAGACGTATTAGGTGGTGAATTCAATTTCTTTAAAATAGATTTCAGGACGATTTACAAATTGGATCATGATGCTGACGGTAAATCTTTTACCGAAGCTACTTTAACGGGTCATATCTCAACAGGTAGGACACCATTGACGAATTTATACCACGCCTATCCTAACAATATTAACAAACGCACCATCCTGCAACGGTTTTCTGTAGCTGGAATCAATAGTTTTGAAACGATGTTTTTTAATGAGTTCTTTTCGGATAGGCTTGCTGTTCTTCAACTAAAGCATGCCCTGAAACCTTTTTATATTTCAAAATATAGTGAACCGCAAATGGTCCTAATTTCACGCTTTGCCTTAGGAAACATGAACGATATTGAGCGTCATCAAAACATCAATTTTGGAACCCTCAATAAAGGATATTCTGAAGCTGGACTTGAGTTGAACAAAATTATATTTGGTTTTGGATTAAGTTTTGCCTACCGCTACGGCGCTTATCATTTACCTCTTTTTTCGGATAATATAGCGCTCAAATTCACCTTCAATCTTACTTTATAAACGTCTTTCAAATATTTTGTTTTCTCCACCTTTGTAGCAGTAAAATATGCCATGTTTAAACTGTCTACAAAAAACTTCTGGAAGGTTGCAGCAAGATTAATCTTACGCAACAAAATTATCATTCTTATCAGTATTGCTTTAGCGACACTTCTCCTAAGTACGCAATGGAAGCATATGCGCTTTACTTTTACGGAAGCCAATCTGCTACCTGACGACAATGAAGTTAATATTACTTATAACGAATTCCTAAGGATTTTTGGAGAAGAAGGCAATCTTGTGGTGCTTGGCGTCAATGACCCTACCTTGTTTACGGTCGAAAAATTAAATGCCTGGAACAGGCTTTCTGAAAGCTTCAAACATTATGATGAAGTTGATGCTGTTCTTTCCATAATAGATTTACAGAAGCTTGTCAAAAACACCGAACAGGAAAAGTTTGACTTAGAACCGTTCATCAAGGATTCCTTGACTTCTTTGTCAGAAATCGACACCTTACAACAAGAGTTATTTCAAAAATATCCTTTTTATGACAATTTCCTTTTCAATAAGGAAACACGAACTATCCGGACCGCCATTTATCTCCATAAAGA
>JBARDR010000024.1:0-2880 GCA_049795335.1 Gelidibacter sp.
GTTGTTGCCTTTAATATTAGATTGGTAAGAGGTGTTGTCATCCGCATCTACACCGGGTTCAAGAATGTAAGATTCATAACCTAAAAAAGCTTGTTGATTGCTAAAACCATAAAGTCTATTGATTTCAGAATAAGCAGTGGCTAAACTTTCGTTACCTAGAGCAGAAATTTGGTCCAATCTTAGTCCTTGGGCGTAGCCAAGAAAATAGTTTCCAATGGTGTTGGAATTCGTATTGACTCCTCTAGATCTCCATGAGTTTTCGAAATTTGATATTTTATCATAAGATACACCCAAGGCAAATTTTCTCCATGGAGAGTCCGCGTGCATATTATTAAAGACAAATGCTACCCCAGTTTGATTTAAATCAAACTTAGAATCGGATGAAGAACTTAACCCATTAAAATAGTTAATGTCATTTTTGGTGCCCACATTAGATATGGAAATGGACGCATGACTGTGTGCGAAAATCGAGGACCCGGCTGGATTGATGCTTACTGCAGACATGTCTCCGCCAAGTGCTCCAAAAGCGCCACTCATACTTCTAAAACGAGCGGTTCCCTGGACGTCATCTTGTGAATATCTTACAGCGTCAGAAATATCCTGAGCCATAACTGTAGACATAGATAGGACGCCTATGAATAGTAAATTTAACTTTTTCATATTTTTAATTTTTTTTATAATTCTGAAATTCTAGTTACCACCGCGTCTTGAAGATCCACCAGAACCGCCTGCTGGAGCAGAGGATCTTGAAGGAGAGCTACCTGAGCTTCTTACGTCGGAAGAACTAGAACGTGCAGGCGCTGTGTAATTTTGAGTTCTACTTGGTGTAGAGACGTTATTTCCACTGCTTCTTGAAGCGCCACTACTTCTTCTTGTACCAGGATTATTGGTTCCAGAATTATTTGTTCTGGTCCGTGTAGCAGGTTGTGTCTGACTATTTGGTCGTGAACTAGGTTGTACATTTCTGTTTGTATTCGTATTAGTTCGAGTAGCATCACTGCTTCTTCTATTTATATTCGTGTTTGGAGTGTTTGCACTCGGTCTTGAATTTGAAGAGTTGATTGTGGTACGTCTGCCGTTATTGGTGTTCGTTCTATTTATTGTAGAGGATGAATTTCTGTTTAAAGAAGAAGAGGAACGATTCGCGTTTGTGGATACACTTCCACGTCTTCCATTGCTATAAGAGACATCTCTACCATGGCGGTAATAATTATTTCCATAATAGTTGTTACCATAATTGTTATAGTGATTGCCGTAATATGGAGAATATCCATATCTGTAATTATACCCATAGTAAGGATAAAAGCCGCCGTAGCCAAAGCCATTGTAATAGCCATAAGAATAAAATGGATCATAAAAGCCGGAATATCCCCAACCTGAGTAACCATATCCACGATAAGGGCTGTAATAGCCATATCCGCCATAAGGATAGAAGCCACTATTGTAAAAGCCTGTATTATTATAGTATACGTTAATGTCTACACTTTGACTGTTTTGACCCCAACCAGCATAGCCTTCTTGATATTGCATATCCCCATTATCGTCGGAATAATTGCCTTCGTAATCATCGATATTTGTAAAGATAGCATGGTCACTTTCTGCAATGTTTTCGAATTGTTGGGACTTTTGTCCGAAATACTCTTTATAATAACTGTTGTTATTACTTGGAGCCGTTTCATAATACACTTCTTGAGGAGGGATTTCAGAGCCATAAATACCATCATTTTCATACCCAGCGTACTGATATGATCCACAAGAAGCTACACCGAAAAGTAAGCTTAGTGCAACAAAAAATGGCAATTTGCGATATAAGGAGGTTTTAAATAGCATATCTATTTGTTTTTATTGTTGAACAATACAAAAATAGTTAGTTTTGTCGAACTATTTTTTTATTTAACATAAGCGCAATTTTTGTGCCAAAACCCTAGTATGAGCAAAAATCTTACAAGTAGAGCGGAAGACTATTCCAAATGGTATAATGAACTGGTGGTAAAAGCCGACATGGCCGAGAATTCAGCAGTTAGAGGATGTATGGTAATCAAGCCGTATGGCTATGCAATTTGGGAGAAAATGCAGGCGGAATTGGATAGGATGTTTAAAGAAACAGGACATCAAAATGCGTATTTCCCTCTGTTTGTGCCGAAAAGTTTGTTTGAAGCAGAAGAGAAGAATGCTGAGGGCTTTGCTAAAGAGTGTGCCGTGGTAACACATTATCGATTACAAAATGATCCCGATAATCCAGGTAAATTGCGCGTGGACCCAGAAGCAAAGCTCGAAGAAGAACTCGTAGTAAGACCTACTAGTGAGGCTATTATTTGGAGTACCTATAAAGGATGGATTCAAAGTTATCGAGATTTACCAATTTTGATCAATCAATGGGCCAATGTAGTGCGTTGGGAGATGCGTACGCGCTTATTTTTAAGAACTGCTGAGTTTTTATGGCAGGAAGGTCATACGGCTCATGCTACTAAATCGGAGGCGTTGGCTGAAGCCCAACTAATGAATCAGGTGTATGCTGATTTTGCTGAAAATTTTATGGCGATTCCGGTCATTCAAGGTGTGAAAACTGAAAGTGAACGTTTTGCTGGCGCTGAAGAAACTTATTGTATAGAAGCCTTGATGCAAGATGGCAAAGCCCTGCAAGCAGGAACCTCGCACTTTTTGGGACAGAACTTTGCGAAAGCATTTGACGTAAAATTCACAACCAATGAAGGTAAGTTAGAACATGTTTGGGCAACTTCTTGGGGTGTTTCCACACGTTTGGTAGGTGCTTTGATCATGACGCACAGTGATGATAAAGGCCTTGTGTTGCCTCCTAATTTGGCGCCAATTCAGGTTATTATTGTACCTATTCATAAAACGGATGAGCAATTGGACGCC
>JBARDR010000025.1:0-3087 GCA_049795335.1 Gelidibacter sp.
AATAAGCAGTCCGATGCCAATATAAGGCACGATTTGAGAAGGGAAAACCAAAAGTCCTAAGGTAAGGAATAAGACAATTTGCATCAGCCAAGCCAAACCATCGTACATTTTTAGAATAGTCTTCTTATGGATCAGATCTTGATTTCCTAAGTACAAGGCACAAATGTAAATGGCGAGAAAGCCGTTACCACCTACAAAATCGGTGGCTGAAAATGTGATGAACATCAAAGCAATAACCAGAACAGGGTAAAGGCCTTCTGAGTCAAGTCTGATTCTGTTGATTATAAATTTACTTGTAATTCCAAACCCGAAACCTGCTGCAGCACCCACAATCATCTGCTTGAAAAACATGGGGACAATAGAGCTCAAACTCTGATCTTGGTTGATGACTAAAGTTAAAAACGCAATGGTCAGTACATAGGCAATGGGATCGTTACTTCCACTTTCCAACTCCAGTGTTGGTCTTAGGTTCTTTTTTAACGCCAGACTTTTCGACCGTAAAATAGAGAAAACGGCGGCTGCGTCTGTGGATGAAACGATAGAACCTAAGAGCATGCTTTCATAGATGGTTAGGTCGGTAACGTAATACACAAATGTCCCTAGTGAAATTGCCGTGAGAAAAACACCGATGGTGGATAGGACAAGTCCTTCTCTAAGAATGGGTTTTATGGATTTAAAATTGGTGTCGAGACCACCAGAAAACAAAATAAAGTTAAGGGCAACAACGCCAATGAGCTGTGCGGTTTTTGGGTTGTCAAAACTGATACCGCCAATACCATCAGAACCAGCCATCATACCTATAGCCAAAAAGAGTATTAATGTCGGGACTCCAAATTTGTACGAAGTTTTCCCTACAATAATGCTTATAAAAAGTAATATTGAGCCAACTAATAGGATGTTTTCACTGGTTAAAATCATGCCTTCATTTTCTTAAATCAATCGTCGCGAAGATACTACTTTTTATTTTTATTGATAAAAGTAATTGGTGTTTCCTTCTTTTTTATATTGAATAAACTGATTTTGGTAGTCTGAAAGCTGATTTTTTTATATTGATAAATTGTCAAGTTTGGACTATTAATTTTAGGCGAATTCAATGAGGGTTTATGTTTTCATTGTCAGCTTCTCTTATTGCTAAAGTATTGTTTTTCCTTTTTCGATTTACTTTATCAAGTAAACTGATATTTTTACTTTTTTGTCCAAACAGTGGTATGGTAGAATCTCATAAAACCCTCCACGCTAAAAAAGTACGTAAGGTAGAATGCTCTATTGAATCATTAATGTTTAAGCCTTTGTTAATTAATCTTAGAACTATAAAATAGCAACCCAGCTCTTTTTATATGAGTGTATGGTTTTTCATGGTTTTTTGTTTTTGATAATTATTTCCAGTAATTAATCGCCGCAGCAATGGTTGAAAATTCGGTGGCAATGGTTTGACCAATGGCGATTAGCATGGCGGCATCTTTTGCGTTTACAGGACGTAATAATAAAGTCTGAAAGTGAAATTCAAATGATATAATTTGAACCCTTAACGAAGTCTATGTCCATACTTCTAACAGCGCAGCGGTCTTGGCTCTTTTTGCACCTACCCCAAAATCTTTCGAGTCACTGCCCTGCCAATAAACCTAACTTTATCCTTTAAGGGAAAATCACCCAAAATAGTTTTCACGACACCTTTCGTAAATCGGGTGCGCTTTTTGTAATCGATATGAACATCCACCAACACCGTTTTATTTGCTTGAGCAGATTTAAGTGCCGTACTAATAACTTGATCGATCTGAACATCGTTTTCAATGAGTAAATATTCCGCACCAACGGCGTGTGCAATACCATCGATGTTGAAATCGCCCAATACGGTGGAGGTTTTTCTGTTATAAGGAATTTCTTGACCTTGTGAGATTTGAGACAACTCACCATCATGAAATACAAAAATCACGATTCCTAAATTATTTCGTTTTGCAGTTAACAATTCCAATCCAGTCATCAAAAAAGCACCGTCACCAACGATGCCAATAACCTGTTTGTTGGGATTGGCAAATTTGGCACCGATGGCTGCTGGCACGCAGTAACCCATGCAATTGAAATCTGTAGGGCTGATTAAATGTTTGCTTTTCAGGTTCTGAAATAACTCTACAGTCAGGAAGGTGTGATTGCCGTCGTCCACAACTGTAATCGCGTCGTCATCCAAATGGCTTCTTAAACTCTTAAAAAAATGATACGGATTTACCCGATCAAATTTATAATCAGACCATTCTTTGTAATACGCTTGTCTGTCTTTTGCAATTGAGCTGATTAAATTCTTGTTGGCTTTCTCTACGTTTTGTTTTTGAAGTGCTTCCAGCAAACTTTCTAAAACTTGTTTAGCGTCACCTTCTATGGCTAGTTTAGTCTTATAATTTTTATCGAAAACATTTTTGTCGATATCAATATGAATCAAGTTTTCAGGAACTTTGGCGCCATAACTGCCTGTTGGGATTTCGGTAAACCGTGTGCCTACTGCAATTAAGCAATCAATATCTTTAAAGGCGTTTTCTGAAGCGGGTACCGATGCAGGACCAAAACCCATGCCTGTAAATAATTCGTGATCGCCAGGAAATACGCTATAACCTTGCAGTGTTGTGGATACTGGAGTGTTTAATCGTTCGGCAATTTGGAGGCTTGTAGCAGTGGCTTCTTTGGCGCCCCAGCCTAAAAACAGTCCCACTTTTTTGGACCCTGAAATAATTCGAATGGCTTCGTCTATTTGAGACTCGAGTACGGTTGGTGTGCTGTCTTGTTTTTTATAAGTTAATATTTCTGAAACTTCGCCTTTAAACAATTGAACATTTGTGGGTATTTCGATAAAAACAGGGCCAGGGCATCTCGAGGTCGCAATGGTATACGCCTCGAAAACACTGGACATTATATCTTCATGCTTCGTTAGTTTATATGTCTTTTTAGTAATGCCGCTCAAAACAGAGTGCATATCCCATTCATGAAGTTGATAGCTCTTTTCAACATCGGTGCGAATGCCGCCTGAGATAATGAGCATGGGGATGCCATCTAAAAATGCTTCGCCAATGCCACTTAAGGCATGGGTCACTCCAGCTG
>JBARDR010000026.1:0-6248 GCA_049795335.1 Gelidibacter sp.
GAAATACATTAATCGATGTCGCCATTTTTACAAAGGCGATTACCTGCGGAATGGATAAGGAAGCTGTTTCAAAAATTTCCTTAGAAAAGAAGTCCTGCTGCAAAGATGAATTAGAAATTGTAAAAGGTCAGGACAAATTAAAAAAGGCTTCTTTTGAAGATTTACATCTTGATCAACAGTTCTTTTTAGCTGCTTTAGTACATTCATTTACCAATCTTTTTGAAGTCTTACCTAAACAGGTTGTGCCTCATAAAGATTATTCTCCACCCAATTTGGTCACTGACATTCATGTGATTGACCAAGTCTTCATCATTTGATTTTTTCAATTCACTAGCTAGTGATCTGTGTTTGTGCACGTATTGCTTAAGAATTGTTTAATCAAATAGCATTCAAAAATGAAATCTTATTATTGGTTTTTAGCCACATTATTAGTGCTGTCTTTCGGCGTCTTATATCTGTTTTTTAATGGTGTTCAGAATAATGAATATCTTTATAAAGCAGATAATCAGTCTGTCAATGCCGTGGATAGCATTCAAAAATCATCTGTATTTTTTAGAAATAATTCATCAATCGCAAATTATAACCTCTGCAGTCTTGTAGAAAATGGTTTGCTTTAAACTTAAATGTAAATATGAAACATATATATACCGTAAACGGAATGAGTTGCAATGGCTGTCGAACGCATGTTGAAAAGGCACTCAATGCGGTGGAAGGCGTCCAAAACGCTTCTGTAGATCTGGAAAAAGCCGAAGCCACGATAGAAATGACGGCACATACTCCCTTAAAAACTTTTCAGGATGCTTTGGGGACGTCGTACGAAATTTTAAACTCTGGCGAAAAGTCTCAAAATAAGGTTCCTGAAAAACCGAAATCCGTTGCCAAGGGGACCGGTGTTTTTTATTGCCCGATGCATTGTGAAGGCGATAAAACCTATGACGAGCCTGGAGATTGTCCTGTGTGCGGAATGGATCTTGTAGAAGAGGCAGGCGCGGCAGTTCGCACCCAATATACTTGTCCCATGCACCCAGAAGTGGTAAGTGATGAACCTGGCGATTGTCCTATTTGTGGCATGGATCTCGTTCCTATGGAAGCAGAAGCTTCTGCCGAACAAAAAACCTATCAAAAATTACTGCGCAAATTCTGGATTGCCGTGGCATTTACGGCGCCTATTTTCCTGATTGAAATGTCGGATATGTTAACTACTAACCCGCTTTATGAGATTCTAGACTTGAATTCATGGAACTGGGTTCAGTTTGCCTTATCAATTCCTGTGGTATTTTATGCCACATGGATGTTTTTCGAGCGTGCCTATCGCTCCATCATCACATGGAATTTAAACATGTTTACGCTTATTGGTATTGGCGCTGGGGTTGCATGGTTGTTTAGTGTGTTTGGTTTAGTATTTCCAGAGATATTTCCGGCGCAGTTTAAAACGGATTCAGGCAATGTGCATGTCTATTTCGAATCGGCTGCCGTGATCTTGACCTTGGTGTTATTAGGACAGGTTTTGGAAGCACGGGCCCATGGTAAAACCAATAGTGCCATTAAAGAATTGCTCAAATTGGCACCTAATAAAGCGACAAGAGTGGTCAACGGGAAAGAAGAAACGATCGCGATAGATATGATTATCATAGGAGATCTCTTAAGAGTAAAACCTGGGGAGAAAATTCCTGTAGATGGTAAAATTACTGATGGCGAAAGTAGTGTGGATGAATCCATGATTACTGGGGAGCCAATTCCGGTTTCAAAATTAGAAGGTAATACAGTTCATGCGGGTACGATCAATGGCAAGCAGACGTTTGTGATGATTGCCGAAAAAGTAGGAGCTGAAACATTGCTGTCTCAAATTGTAAACATGGTCAATAATGCAAGCAGAAGTAAAGCCCCTATTCAAAAGTTGGCGGATAAAATTTCAGGCTATTTTGTGCCCATTGTAGTGCTTATCTCCGTGATCACTTTTGTAGTTTGGAAATTCTTCGGGCCAGAACCGTCATCGGTTTATGCCTTAATCAATGCCATTGCGGTTTTGATTATCGCTTGTCCATGTGCATTAGGATTAGCAACGCCAATGTCAGTGATGGTTGGGGTGGGCAAAGGTGCAAAGTCTGGTGTTTTGATAAAAAATGCTGAAGCGCTTGAAACCTTAAATAAAATTGACGTCCTGATCATCGATAAAACAGGAACTATTACTGAAGGCAAACCTTCCGTTGAAAAAGTGGTGAGTGCCAATCCTGATTTCGATGAGAACAAAGTATTGCAATACATAGTTTCCTTAAACAGTTTTAGTGAGCATCCTTTGGGAGAAGCGACAGTTGCTTATGGGAAAACAAAAAACATCGAAAGTTTAGAAACTAAGAAGTTCAATTCCGTCACAGGGAAAGGAGTTACAGGGATTATCAACGGTCAGAAAGTGGCGCTTGGGAACCACAAACTAATGGAGGATGGCAATGTGACCATTCCTGAAGTACTTCAAAAGGAAATCACAAAAGCGCAACAGCTTGGAAAAACCGTTCCATTATTAGCGGTAGATAATCGAGCGGTTGGTTTTGTGATTATTTCTGATAAAATAAAAGAAAACAGCATGAAAGCGATTGCAAAACTTCAGTCTAAAGGGATTGATGTCATCATGCTTACAGGAGATAATAAGGCTACTGCGAAAGCAGTGGCTGATACGCTACAAATCAAACATTTTATGGCAGAAGTGCTTCCTGAACAAAAGCTTAGAGAGGTGGAAAGACTTCAAAAAGAAGGAAGAATTGTAGCGATGGCGGGTGATGGAATAAATGATGCGCCAGCTTTAGCTCAGAGTGACGTGGGCATTGCGATGGGCACGGGAACTGACGTCGCCATTGAAAGTGCTTCCTTGACTTTAGTGAAAGGCGATTTACACGGAATTGTAAAGGCTCATAATTTGAGTGAGAAAGTCATGCGGAATATTAAGCAAAACCTGTTTTTTGCGCTGTTTTATAACAGTGTAGGAATACCTGTTGCTGCGGGAGTGCTGTATCCGTTTTTCGGACTTCTATTGTCGCCCATGATTGCTGCTTTGGCCATGAGCTTCAGTTCTGTTTCCGTCATTGCAAATGCTTTAAGATTAAGAAAAATTAATATTGATTAACTAATGAAACATATACTTTATATCCTCCTATTTCTTCCAGTCCTTATTATTTCACAAGAAAAGATTGAAGTTATTATTGTTGAAATAACAGAACAAAAAACGAGCCTGCCTCTGCCTGGGGCCAACGTATATTGGTTGGATTCTACTATTGGAACGACTACAGATATTGATGGGAAATTCAGTATTCCCTATAAAAAAGAGCACACAAAACTAGTCATTAGCTATGTGGGTTATAAAACAGATACTTTAACCATTTCGACTCCAAAACACGTTAAACATGCCCTTAAAGCCACCAGTGAGTTGGATGAAATTACCGTAACCTCGCGTAAGCAAGCCACTTCAAAATCGTATATGCAATCTGCTAATGTCACGTTTGTGAGTAGTGAGGAATTGCTGAAGGCAGCTTGTTGTAATCTCTCAGAAAGTTTTGAGACGAATCCCTCTATTGACGTCAATTTTGCTGACGCCGTAACGGGAACACGACAGATAAAAATGTTGGGTTTGACGAGCCCTTATATTTTGATTACTGCCGAGAATATTCCGACCATTCGTGGAGCATCCCAAGCGTATGGATTGAGTTTTACACCAGGTACTTGGGTAGAGAGCATTCAAATTACCAAAGGGGCTGGAAGCGTAGTCAACGGGTTTGAAAGTATCGCTGGACAGATCAATACCGAACTTGTAAAACCAACCACGGATAATCAGCTTTTCGTTAACCTGTATGGCGCAAGTAGTGAACGCATGGAAGCTAACGTGCATTTGAATACCAAAGTATCGGATAAATGGAGCACTGGTTTATATGTTCATGGCAATACCCATGATAAAAAGCATGATGTCAATAACGACGGATTTATGGACATGCCAATTTACAATCAGATCAACTTAATGAATCGTTGGCAATACACCAATCCGGAGAAAGGCTTTGTGAGTTTTATCAATTTGGGTTATTTGGATGATTCCAAACAAATGGGACAGCTGAACTTTAATCCTGATACCGATAAATTGACCACGAATGCTTGGGGAAGTGAGATCGATACCCGAAGATTTGATGTGTCTGTTAAAACAGGCTATGTCAATCCCGACATTAATTGGCAGAGTATTGGTGTGCAAACGGCTTTTAGTAGTCATAAGCAAAATTCCTATTTTGGATTGAATCAATATGATATCTTGCATAATAGCTTGTATGTGAATGGTATTTATAACACGATTATCAGTGATTCGAGACATAAGATCAAAATGGGAGTTAGTTATACCTATGATCATTATGATGAATTGGTTTTAGCTGCCAATTATGAACGTACGGAAAATTCAGTGGGAGCTTTTATGGAATATAATTTTGATGATTTAGAAAAGTTGAATTTGACCGCAGGCTTGCGTATTGACCGTCATAATGTGTTAGGAACCTTTGTGACTCCAAGACTTCATGCCAAGTACTCACTTTGGGAAAAATCGGCTTTAAGAGCGTCTTTTGGTCGTGGAAAACGAAGTGCGAGTATTTTTGCCGAGAATCAAAATGTATTTGCCACCGGTAGAACTATCATGATATCTAATGTGTCTCCTTCTGGAAACCGTAAGGGTGATTATGGGTTAGATCCTGAAATTGCCTGGAATTATGGGGTTTCTTTTTTGCAAGGCTTCAATCTCTTTGGAAATAAAGCCGATATAACTTTTGATTATTACAGAACAGATTTCCAAAATCAAATCGTGGTCGATTATGAAAACCCGCGGGAAATCAACTTCTATAATCTTGATGGTGCTAGTTTTGCGAACAGCTTTCAGGTGGAATTAAATTATAATGTTTTTGAAGGATTTGATTTTAGAACCGCCTATAAATATTATGATATCAAAACCCAGTATAATTCTGGAAAGTTAGAAAAACCATTAACACCTAAGCATCGCGTATTCGCAAACATGTCCTATGAAACAAAACGGAAAGATAATTTTGCACAATGGAAATTTGATGCGACCTACAACTGGTTGGGCGAACAACGCTTTTCATCTACCGTATCAAATCCTATCCAATACCAGTTGCCCGAATACACCCCAACGGTAGGAACTTTAAATATTCAGGTTACAAAAGTGTTTTCTGAGAAATTTGAAATATATTTAGGAGGAGAAAACGTCACGAATGTACGGCAGGACAATCCGATTTTAGCGGCGGATGATCCTTTTGGACCTAATTTTGATACCACTTTTGTGTATGGTCCAATTTTTGGAAGTATGTATTACGCGGGATTAAGATTTAAGATTAAATAACCTAGTTCCTGCAACGGCAGGAACCTCATTATTAAACATACAAGCATACACCTGTCGTTTTTTAAAACATTCGTGTGTTCATGGAGAAAACAAGAAACAATTAATTATTAAGATATTCCTTCCTCCGAAGGAAATAAAAAAAGAAGAATATGAAAAAAATAGTATTAGCACTGACACTATTAGTAGGAACAGTAACCTTCGCACAGAATAAAAATGCCAAGGCCTCTGTTGAGGTGGATGGAGTATGCAATATGTGCAAGGAGCGCATTGAAAAAGCGGCCATAAAGGCTAAAGGCGTAAAAGTTGCCAATTGGGACGTCAACACCCATGAATTAAAATTGATTTATGATGAACGAAAAACGACTTTAAAGTCGATTCAGCAAAGTGTTGCTGAAAGTGGACATGATACTAAAGAAATTAAAGCTACGGATGCAGCGTATAAAAGTTTACACTCTTGTTGTGCCTATAGAGATGATACGGTTAGAGACGATCATAAGGAAAATAAGCAATAGTTGATTTTATACAACATCACGATGATTTTGATGTTGAAGAGTACAAAAAAAGCCGGATAGTATTGCTATTCGGCTTTTGTTTTTGTTGACTATTTAAAATTTATATGAAAGTTCTTGATTCAATTGCGTTTAGTCTTGATTCAAGTATTTAAAAGCGAAACAGTCTCGCATCAATTTTTCTACTATCCTTTGGTCATACTATCCGCCACCACAATAATATAATTTGCGATTTCAGATTTGTCCTCCTTAGTCATCTCATCCCATTCTGATTGCATAACCATGGTAATAGATTTTATATTGAGTCCTGGTTGTATTTTATTGATCCACCAAATGATTCCTTGATTGTAATTGGAGTGATAGGA
>JBARDR010000027.1:0-4321 GCA_049795335.1 Gelidibacter sp.
GAGAAAATCACAGGACATGATTTAATCACATTGGGATTCCGCCAAGGAAAATGGATGAAAAATGCCATCAAACATATCAATAATAACAATTTAGAGGGCGAAGCAATGGATCACTATTTGGAACAATTTAAATTGCCTGAGCCCATACAATTGCATGCCAGGCCCATCGATTTTGCCATCAATATCAAAGCAGAAAACGACTTAGAAAAAGACAACGTGAAAACCGTCATCAATTCTATGCAAACCTTGATGAAAACACCAACTTTGGTTTCCGGTGCGCTTATGCCAGATGCCTGTCCTGCAGGTCCAGATGGAACGATTCCAGTTGGAGGTGTTGCTGTTGCCAAAAACGCCATCCATCCAGGCATGCATAGTGCGGATATTTGTTGCTCTGTCATGCTTACCGATTTTGGTAAGGCAGATCCAAAGGCCATTTTGGACGCCGCACACGCTAGCACACATTTCGGTCCTGGCGGGCGCGATAAGGATGCACAATTTCCATTTCCCGCGCAATTATTGGAGGCTTTTAAAAGCAACAGTTTTTTGAACGATACCCACATGATTTCCATCGCAAAATCACATTTGGGAACCCAAGGCGATGGCAACCATTTTCTGTTTGTGGGGAAATCTAAAAAAACAGGCCATACGATGCTGGTTACACATCACGGCTCTAGAGGCCCTGGAGCACGATTATATGATAAGGGCATGAAAATCGCTGAAAGGTTCAGAAAGGATTTGTCGCCTGACACTA
This sequence comes from Gelidibacter sp., assembly GCA_049795335.1. Lineage (GTDB taxonomy): Bacteria > Bacteroidota > Bacteroidia > Flavobacteriales > Flavobacteriaceae > Gelidibacter. Next base: position 752 of record JBARDR010000027.1, read on the forward strand.
AGAAACAAAACGCATGGATTCCTTTTGAAACCGACGCAGGTCGAGACTATTGGGAGGCTTTGCAAATCATCAGAAATTGGACAAAAACCAATCATGAAGTATTGCATAATGCGGTGGCGGAAACTTTAAACATCGCTATGAAATATCGTTATTGGAACGAACATAACTTTGTATTTAAGGATGGCGATTTGTTTTACCATGCCAAAGGCGCGACACCATTGGATAAAAAGTTTATGCCCGACATCACAGGTCCGCGATTGATCCCGTTGAACATGCCAGAACCAGTTCTGATTGTAGAAGGTACAACAACGGCCAACAATTTAGGATTTGCACCTCATGGTGCTGGTCGGAATATGAGCAGAAATCAACACAGACGTAGTAAAACAGGGACGACCATGCAAATCTTTAAAGAAGAAACGAGAGGTTTGGACATTCGGTTTTTCTGCAATGAAATTGATATTTCCGAGTTGCCATCAGCTTATAAAAATGCCAATAGCGTAAGACAACAAATGGAAGAATTCGGCTTAGGAACAGTGATTGACGAAGTGATGCCTTATGGTTGCGTCATGGCTGGCGATTGGCAGGCGAATGCACCTTGGCGGAAAAAAGTAGAAAAAGATAAACACAGAAAAAAATAGGGATTTCTTACTGAAATTACGTTTTCAGACCTCACAGGTTTGGAAACCTGTGAGGTCTTTTAAAAAACAGTTTTTATCAAAAAACGCTGGTCACGAAATACAATTTCGTCATCTGCTTTTTTTCCCATCAGCAATAACCCAATTGGCGTATTTGGAGAAATAGCGAAAAATTGATGCGATCCAATATCCAATTGCCCAGCGCTTATTCCAATAAAATAATTGGATTTTGAGGTAAACACCACACTTCCCAAACCGATTGTTCCAGAAGACTTGGTCAGAACAATTTTAGATAAGGCTTCTTTTAATTTTTCCACTTCAGATAATTGCTGGCCTGATTTTTCTCGCTCCAACTGCAACATGGCTCGCCCTGTTTCGTGCTTATCTCCTGCGCTACTTTTAGTTTCTGAGGTTAAGGATTCCTGGATTTCCTTAATTTGGTTTTGTATGGTTATAAGGCGTTCTTCTACAAAATCCATGCATTGCTTATAAAGCTGTTCTTTGAGTTCTAAATTACTTTTCATCTTTAGGCTCATAATTTAAAGGCCCAAAAAACGACATTTGTTTCATGATCCATAACTTTCTATTGGCAATATAGGCGGTTGGTGGATTGGCGCGATATTTCAATGGCCGTGGTAAGATAGCAGCAATGGCGGCCGCTTCACCCTTACTTAGCTTTGAAGCTGATTTCTTGAACCAATATTGAGAAGCCGCTTCAGCGCCATAAATGCCATTCCCCATTTCGATACTGTTCAAATACACTTCCATGATGCGCTCCTTGGACCAGATCAATTCAATCAAAAAAGTGACATAGGTTTCCAATCCTTTCCGAAGCCAACTGCGGTGTGGCCACAAAAATACATTTTTTGCAGTTTGCTGACTGATGGTACTTGCACCTCTTACTTTTTTTCCTTTTTGATTATAGTCCAAGGCCTTTTCAATAGCTTTCATGTCAAAGCCATTGTGTTTTTGGAAGTTCTGATCTTCGCTGCAAATTACCGCTAACTGTAAGTTTTTTGATATTTCGTGTATAGATACCCAATCATGTTTCCAAACGGTTTCTTTCTGTTCAAAATATCTTATGACCATCAAAGGTGTTGCTGGAACTGGAACCCATTTAAAAATGATCACGGCTATTATGGGAAGGGCTAATAACCACAAAATAAGCTTAAAGAGAAATTTGAATAGTTTTTTTATCATATCAATAAAAGGATTCAGTTAGAATCTGGAAAGGTTTACATAAAAATGTTCGTCACTATCGCGCAAATTTACACAAAGTAAATACGAAGTTGCACAAAGAGATTTGCAACAAAAAAGATTAATTAGTCTATCAAATCGGCTACTTCCCTGCCTACATGACTTCCAATGGCAATGCCCATTCCTCCCAATCTTACGCCACAAAATACGCGAGAACTTAATTGCTTGACTATTGGATTCTTTGTGTTTCCAACGCCCATGATCCCACTCCATCGGTGTTCGATTTCATAAGCCGTATGGGGTAAAATGGTGGTTTTTAAAAGTTCTTCCAACTTGTTTTGGATAATTTCTGTTTGACCCATCTCAGTGGTTTCTTCCGATTTGAAATCGAGATTTCGTCCGCCGCCAAATAATATTCGATCGTCAATATTACGAAAATAATAGAACCCTTTATCGAGATGAAATGTACCTTTGATTTGGAGATTCTTAATCGGTTTGGTAATCAAAACTTGTGCTCTGGCAGGTTTAACTTCAACATTTATCAATTTAGAAGCGAAACCATTCGTGCAAATTAACATTCGGTTCGTTTGAAATTCGAAATGATTGGTTTTAATTTGAACATATTCACTGAATTCCTCAAAATGCTCGACAGAAACAGAATTTAAAATTAAAATACCTTTACGCTGTACCAAATCGGTTAAGGATCGCATCATTTTGCCAGTGTCAATCTGACCTTCAAACGGTGTAAAACTAAGTTGAGTTTGAATATTTCTAAAGTTGAAAGGATTATTTTTAATTGTAAATACCTTCTCTTTAAAATGCGGCTTTAGAAGTGAATTTACGGCCTCGATTTGAGACATACAATAGTCGGTGGTTTCGTGGTCATTCTGATCAAACAGTTCATAACCGCCATGTTGTTGATAATCGATCGTTTTATCAGATAAGGTTTGGCGCAACAAAGAAAGTCCTTTGCGACGCTTTTCTATGAGTTGAATGACTTCTTCTTCAGACTGTGTTCTTAAATCATCTAAAATCTCACTAAGGCTTCCGAAACATGCAAAACCAGCATTTTTAGTACTTGCGCCTTGCGGCAAACAACCTCGTTCTAAAATAAGAATGTTGGCTGTCGGAAAGCGTTCCCGCAACCGCAAGGCACAATTGAGTCCAACAATGCCACTCCCAACAATGGTATAATCAATGTTAGAGAGGTAACTTTTTATTTCCCAGTAGGAAAGGTTGATCATAGCTTTTACAAATGAATTATACTGAAAAGATACTTTAAAAACCTGGAATGTATACCATTAAGATTCCGAAAAAGAATCTCGACCGTTCCGCTTTTAGAACCAAGAACTAAGACTAATTTTAAGTTTCATCAACAATGAGAAGTTCATTATTATTATAAATGTCACAAGGCCTGTAAAAACAGATGTCTGAATAGAGTTGTAGAAACTTTAATTATTTAAGTCAACTGCTTATTAAAAAACTTCAATTTAAAATCTACGGTATTAATAAAAAAACTCCGAAATTACTTTCGGAGTCTTTTTATTATTCTTCAACTGGCTTTTCCATTTTAAAGCTTTCCATGAACTTGGTAGTATAATTACCGGCCAAATAATCTGGATTGTCCATCAATTGTCGATGGAATGGAATTGTGGTTTTGATACCTTCGATAACGAATTCATCCAAAGCACGCTTCATCTTATTGATGGCTTCATCACGTGTTTGCGCTGTGGTAATC
>JBARDR010000028.1:0-2449 GCA_049795335.1 Gelidibacter sp.
ATCATAATCTTTAACAATATAGATAAAGGATTTAAAACAACTTCCCTTGTCCATTTTCTTCCACTTGATCATCATAGTCAGAATCATCATCTAGATTAGATTTAGGCGCCTTCGGAGTTTCAATTTCTGAAATATCATCCTCATCTACAACTTCAATCTCTTCCGCAGGCAATTCTTCTGGGACTTCGTATGGCAAGGGTTCCAATAAACTAATTTGGTTTACTTTATCTCTTGTCAATTGATTTCCTAAAGCCGTAATACCTTTGATACTGATGAATTCTTCAAGATTCACTTCCCAATTCTCTTTTCGATCTTTGCCGCGTTCTTTCGTAAATTCTACTTCAGCTATCGGTTTCCAATCGGTGGAAATAATCTCCAACCGCGATTTCGGGTGATCGGAGATAAAAAGTTCTTCTTTGCCCTCTTGCTCAATCAGAAAACGTTTCACATAATAGCGCTCTTTTTCTCCATCAAAATAAATGGCGGAAATTGGCTTTTTAGGAATCCATTTTTCAAGGACAAGCATATCGTCATCAAAACGTGACGTTAATTCTGGCAAAATAGTTTTTACAATGCCCGATTGATTGATGATCAATAATCGATCTTCACCTCTAAACTCTCCTATTAGTTCGCCTCTTCCATCTGCGTTCAAACGTTGAACGGCATCATCAAACCATATTTTTCGTGGTTTTAAGGTAGAGATTCCCCGCTCCTTAAGCTCAATTTTTCTAATCGCGTATTTGGTAACAACATTTCCTTTGGAATTTCGACCTTTAATGAGAATATCTGCAAAATCTAAATCCCATTTCAGCTTTTTGACACTCCCAACCTGCCTGAGGAAAATCGTGATGACTTCCGCCTCTCCATTTGGATTGGATGAGAAATACCACACCGTAGAACCTTTATTGCCATTGGTCAAATCATATTCTCTATCGCGCGTGACGCCCATAACAGAGAAGCGCTTTACATAAGACGGACCTTTGGCCCCGTCGCAATACACCATATTATAAATGGTGCGCTTATCCTTTCTATTGAAGACTTCAACATTAATGATATCCTTACCTACAAAAGTTTTAGCATCCACCTTAGTGACCATCATTTTGCCATCTCTCGTAAAAACGATAATATCATCAATATCACTACAATCACAGACGTATTCATCTTTCTTGAGTGAGGTCCCTATAAAACCTTCTTCTTTATTAACGTAGAGTTTTGTATTTCTGATGACTACCTTTGAGGCGTCCACATCATCAAACAAACGGATTTCCGACAAACGCTCTCTCCCTTTGCCATACTCATTTTTAAGTCTTGTAAAATAGGCAATTGCATAGTCTATCAAATGCGCCAAATCGTGTTTTACTTGAGCGATTTGCTCTTCAAGCGCATCAATTTTTTGTTGCGCCTTATCAATGTCAAATTTAGAGATCCGCTTAATTCTAATTTCTGTTAAGCGCTCTAGATCTTCAGTAGTAATGGCACGTCTTAAATGCTTGATATGAGGTTGCAATCCTGCGTCAATGGCGTTTACAACACCTTCCCAGGTTTCCTCTTCCTCAATGTCACGATATATCCTGTTTTCTATAAAAATACGCTCTAAGGATGCAAAATGCCATTGTTCTTCAAACTCATCAAGCTTAAGCTCGAGATTTTGTTTTAAGAGCTGAACAGTATTGTCGGTAGAATGACGTAACATTTCCGTTACACCAACAAAAAGAGGTTTATTATCTTCAATAACGCAACCTAAGGGCGAAATTGACACCTCGCAATTGGTAAATGCATATAAGGCATCAATTGTTTTATCAGGGGAAATTCCAGCAGGTAAATGCACTAAAATCTCGACTTTAGCGGCGGTATTGTCTTCGATTTTTCGGACTTTGATCTTACCTTTTTCGTTCGCCTTTAAAATCGAGTCAATTAATGACGAGGTATTGGTACTAAAAGGAATTTCAGTAATGACCAAGGTGTTTTTGTCAAGTTGCGAAATTTTAGCTCGGACACGTACTTTTCCACCACGCAAACCGTCTTTATAATCGGTGATATCAATAATTCCCGCGGTTGGGAAATCGGGGTAAATTGTAAATTTACTGCCTTTCAGATGTTTGATTGACGCATCAATCAACTCAATAAAGTTATGTGGAAGAATTTTTGTGGAAAGTCCGACAGCAATCCCCTCGCCACCTTGCGCCAACAATAAAGGGAACATCACCGGAAGGTTGATTGGCTCCTTTCGCCTACCATCATAAGACGATTGCCATTGGGTAATTTTCGGATTAAAAACGACATCAATCGCAAATTTTGACAAACGCGCTTCAATATAACGCGATGCTGCCGCACTATCGCCGGTAAGAATATTTCCCCAGTTACCTTGCGTATCAATCAATAAATCCTTTTGACCAATTTGAACCATAGCATCTGCGATACTAGCATCTCCATGGGGATGGTATTGCAT
>JBARDR010000029.1:0-2717 GCA_049795335.1 Gelidibacter sp.
TACATATAGATGGAGCAATCAAAGTACACCATTAAACTCAAATGAAGCGACAGGTCTGACAGAAGGTGTGCCTTATACTGTGGTTGTTACTGATGCTGTCGGTGATACCAAAACGGCCGTCTATACAGTAAAAAGCCAAGCCATTACCGAAATCTTTAACGGCACCATGACCCCTGCAGTAGCGACTTTGGGGGGCGTTCTGTTTTGGGATCCATTTGCCGCTATAGGTATTTATGATCCTGTTGTATATGCCGATCTTAAACAAATTGGTGTTCCAGACTGGACAAGTGATGTAAATAATAAGTATGTTCTTAAGCAATGGCTGCAACCAGAAGGTGCTGAGATTGTCAAAAACGCTCCTATCGCCATATTAAGCGATAAAGATGGAAATGAAATTACTGTAACCTCAGATGTTCGCGGTAAATTGAAGCATCTTCTTGCCGAAGGAAAAACCATTTATAATTCTGATAATAAAAAGCACCTCATTGAAGAAGGGGCTCACTATTTTGCTCAAGTTGTATATGATAAGCCCTTAGTTTTAACGCATCCTAACGGCGATCCTCTGACAAAACCGATTCCCTTTATTGTGATTTGGTTAGTGCTAGGCGCGGTGTTTTTCACCATAAGAATGGGCTTTGTCAATTTCCGAGGATTTAGACACGCCCTTGATTTGGCTCGTGGAAAATATGATGATCCTGATGCTCCAGGTCAAGTAACCCATTTTCAGGCCTTGGCTACAGCGGTTTCAGGTACTGTTGGTCTGGGTAATATTGCTGGGGTTGCTGTTGCAGTATCTTTGGGTGGTGCAGGTGCAACATTCTGGATGATTGTATGTGGATTGTTAGGGATGTCTACAAAGTTTGTGGAATGCACCTTGGGTGTGAAGTATAGAGATATTTTACCTGATGGACGTGTGTTTGGTGGTCCAATGAATTATTTACGCTACGGACTCGAAAAACGTAATATGAAGGGTCTGGGTAAAGTTTTAGCTGGGTTGTTTGCAGTCTTAGGTGGTGGGGCTTCTTTTGGAGGAGGAAACATGTTCCAAGCAAACCAATCTTTTGAGCAGTTGGCAGGTCAATTTCCGTTTATGGTAGGTAACGGTTTTTGGTTTGGTATTGTGACGGCCGTTTTAGTTGGTGTCGTAATTATCGGGGGTATCAGTAGTATTGCTCGAGTGACTGGGAAAGTAGTACCGATTATGGCGTCTATATATATTGTCGCTGCCTTGACAGTTATTATTATGAACATCCAAAATATAGTCCCTGCATTCACTGCTATTTTTGAGGGTGCTTTTAATCCTTCAGCTTTAAAAGGGGGTGTGATAGGTGTTTTAGTAGTAGGTTTCCAGCGTGCGGCATTCTCAAATGAAGCCGGTGTTGGTTCCGCAGCAATAGCACATAGTACAGCAAAAACCAATAATCCACCATCAGAAGGCTTTGTGGCCTTATTGGAGCCATTTATTGATACCGTTGTGGTTTGTACTTTGACCGCATTGGTGTTGATCTTTACCGGAATGCATGAAGTAGAAGGAATGGCAGGTGCCCAATTAACTTCAGATGCCTTTGGTAGTCAAATCTCTTGGTTCCCATATGTTTTGGCATTGGCTGTTTTCTTATTTGCGTTTTCAACAATGATTTCTTGGTCCTATTATGGAATGAGAGCTTGGACTTACTTATTTGGAAAAAGTAAAAAAGTAGAATTCGCCTATAAAATGTTATTCCTGGTTTTTGTGGTCATTGGAGCGTCTGTGAGTTTAGGTGCTGTTCTGGACTTCTCCGATATGATGATTTTGGCCATGGCATTCCCTAATATAATCGGATTGTATATTATGTCAACGGAAGTCAAGGTTGATTTAGATGCTTATGTTCAAAAGTTAAAAGCCAATCTGCTTTACAAAAAGCAGGAGCCAAATAAATAAAAAAAAAATAACATGGCACTAAAATCCCATTTCAAGTTTTCTAACAGTCAACGGAATGGGATTTTTTTATTGGCTATACTCGTCGTTGTTTTTCAATGCATTTACGCTTTTGTTGATTTTTCTTCGGAAGATATACCCATAGATACAAAAGCCTTGGAGAAATTCAGACATCAAGTAGATTCATTAAAAAGGGAAGCTGCAGATAAAAACAAACCGAAAGTCTATCCTTTCAATCCCAATTATATTACAGATTTTAAAGGCTACACACTCGGAATGTCTACCGATGAAATTGATCGATTGTTGCGGTTTAGAGAGAAGGGTCAATGGATCAATTCTGCAAAACAGTTTCAGGAAGTTACCAAGGTTTCAGATTCTCTATTGGATGCATTGACGCCATTATTCACTTTTCCAGCGTGGGTTACCAATCCCAAACCCAAAACCCATTGGGTTGATTATTCTAAAGATTCGAGTCAAAGCACATTTCGAGCGAAAACCGACGCTCAAAAGATAGATTTAAACACGGCCACAGCCCAAGACTTACAAAAAGTCAATGGCATAGGCCAAAAACTCTCCGACAACATCATCAAATATAGAAATAAGTTTAAAGGCGGTTTTATTTCAGAAATCCAACTTCAGGACATTTATGGATTGTCGCCAGAAGTTATCGAACGTGTTAAAAATGATTTTGCAGTTAAAACCCCAAGAGCCTTTGAAAAGATTAATCTCAATACCGCTACAAAAGAGCAATTGGTCACTGTTCAGCATATTGATTATGAAATAGCACACTATATTATTG
>JBARDR010000030.1:0-2208 GCA_049795335.1 Gelidibacter sp.
AATGGCGAAGGAAACGGCACATCAAATTGGCACGCCACTATCATCATTGATAGGCTGGACCGAGATTTTACGTTCTGAAGATGTCAATCCTTCTTATCTTTTAGAAATTGAAAAAGACATTTCACGACTGCAGACCATTACCGAACGTTTCAGCAAAATCGGCTCCATCCCAACGCTCAAAAAAGCGGATATTGTCAAAGAAACCGTAGATTCCTACGAGTATTTAAAAGCGCGATCCAGCAACTTAATTAATTTTGAAATTGAAGCACCAGAGCATCCCATTTATGTCGATTTGAACACGCAACTGTATAGCTGGACCATTGAAAACTTAGTGAAAAACGCCATTGACTCCATGAAAGGCAAGGGCGGATTAAAAGTAACAATTTTTGAAAACGAAAAAGACGTTAAAATCACGGTTACCGACACAGGAAAAGGCATTCCGAAAAGTCTATTTCACAAAATTTTTGAACCTGGTTTTACCAGTAAAAAACGAGGTTGGGGCTTGGGACTATCACTCGCCAAACGAATTGTTGAAGATTACCATAACGGCAAAATAAAAGTCCTGCATTCAGAGATAAACAAAGGAACGACCATGCAAATTTCATTAAAATTAATTCCGTAAATTTGGCGCATGGATCCAAGGTTTTTCACTCTACGCGAGGTCGATTTAAATAATAATTGTCCGGAATGCTATTCCCAAGACGGCTTGCAATTTACCTTTAAACAACGGTTTATTGAAAATTCTTTCTATAAAGCCATTTCAAATGAAACTTCACACTCTCTTTGTTGTAACACTTGTAAAACCATGATTTTTCCGGTACGATGGACCGACGATATTGAGCGGGTCTTTGACTATCACCAACGGGCAACACCTCCAAAACCTACCTCTTTAAAATTGAAAACACTGTCGTGGATTTTAATTGCAGTATTGGTCGGTATAGCCATTACCTCAACAGTTCTGATCCTAGAGGTTTTTTAAGAATTAGATTTTATAATCGGTCGGAAATTCGTTTCGCTATCACTTCAAACTCCTCCTTATCCAATTGAACTTTCTTCATAAAACGAATATCGTCCATCGTATGCAGCGGAATTAAATGAACATGCACATGAGGCACTTCCAATCCCACAACCGACATCCCCACACGTAAACAAGGCACTGCTTTTTTCAAGGCAATAGCCACGCTCCTTGAAAATTCCATCAGTCCGAGATAAGTGTTCTCATCCAAATCAAAAAGTTGGTCAACTTCAATCTTAGGGATACAAAGCGTATGCCCGGCCGTATTCGGATTCACATCTAAAAACGCCAGAAAATCTTTCGTTTCTGCAACTTTATAACATGGGATTTCACCATTGACTATTTTTGTAAATATTGATGCCATTTGTGTTGTTGTTTAAGTGTAATTCTTAATTATAATATCTTCTTACCTCACCTTCCTTTAAAATCTGTCCTCTCCCTAAATATAAAAAGAAAATTCCTGTTAGAATTGATCTTAACAGGAATCTTGTATTTATATAATGTTTAAAGGTCAGCTACAAGGATGAGATGCACTGAACAAAAAGTTTTCGAACGTTTGGAGGAATTATTCTCTTGAAATATTTAAAATTTCAAATTTCAGAATGCCATTTGGCACCTGAATATCGGCAACCTCTCCAACCGTTTTACCCAAAAGACCTTTTCCAATAGGCGAATTGACCGAAATTTTGCCCGTTGCCAAGTCAGCTTCACGATCAGCTACCAAGGTGTAGGTCATTTCCATCCCGTTGGTTTGGTTTTTTATTTTTACGGTCGAAAGCACCAATGCTTTGGTACTATCCAATTGCGATTCGTCAATCAAACGCGCACTCGACAGCATGGCCTCAAGCTTAGAAATTTTCATCTCCAACATGCCTTGTGCCTCTTTGGCAGCGTCGTATTCGGCATTTTCACTCAAATCTCCCTTATCCCTAGCCTCACCAATTGCTCGAGATGCTCTTGGACGTTCTACATCTTTTAACTGATTGAGTTCTTCTCTCAGTTTTTTCAGACCTTCTGCAGTGTAATAAGATACTTTACTCATAATTTCTTCATTTTACTATATATAAAATATGCTGAAACCCCGTTTTGGAGAACAGCATAAAAAAAATCCCGCTTCCACGAGATATAAAACAAATATACATAATATTTATGTCAACTTTGATATTGTTGTAAATTGCAACACAAATTATTTC
>JBARDR010000031.1:0-1895 GCA_049795335.1 Gelidibacter sp.
GGACGCGGTTGTCTTGCTGGCCCAGTTACGGCAGCAGCAGTCATTTTACCCCAAGCATTTGAGAATTCCATCCTCAATGATTCAAAGCAACTTTCAGAAACGAAACGCGATTTTCTAAAACCTATTATTGAACAGGAGGCCATCTCATTTGCATTTGCACACATTTATCCTGAAGTAATAGACGAAATTAATATCTTGAATGCATCCATTTTAGCAATGCACCAATCTATCGCCAATTTAAAAACAGCACCTACATTTATAAGTGTTGATGGCAATAAGTTTAAGCCGTTTAGCAAAACGCCTCATGAAACTATTATTAAGGGCGACAGTAAATATCTTAACATCGCAGCAGCTTCAATTCTGGCAAAAACATATAGAGACGCTTATATGTGCCTGATCCATGAAGAATTTCCCATGTATAACTGGAAAAAGAATAAAGGCTATCCCACTAAAGAGCATCGCGAGGCGATTAAAAAATATGGTGTTACAAAGTACCATCGAAAAACCTTTAGATTATTGCCGCAACCACCACAACTCGTACTTTAACATTTATATTTGCAAAAAATACACATGAGAAATATAGGTTTACTATTCACGCTTCTCCTCATTATAAGTTGTAAAAACACGCCGTCTAAGCCTTCCGTTCTCATCACGTTGGTGCCCAACAATGCTTCATTGGTTATTAAAACAACCTCTATTGAAGGCCTTAAAAGTGTTTTTAAAAATAATAGTTTGCTCAGTCAATTTTCTGAAGGAAATTCAATTAAGCATTTAAACAGCAAACTCAACTATCTCAATCATATAAAACCATCTGATGAACTTTTATTAGTTTTTGGCAAAGACAAAATTGATAGTCTCCAAATATCGATTATTACAAAATACCATAAGGGTCTTTTAAATTTAGATGCTGTTCAAAATCGGTCAACAGAAACCATCACCACAAATGGCATGTCACTGACCAAAACGACGCTTGACCAGGAGATTATTTATAGCATTATTAAGGACAGTGTGTTTTTTGCATCCAATGATCGAACCCTAGTTGAAGCTGCATTTAACCAAAAAGAGGCCGACCCCCTATTAAAAGAATTATATCATAAGTCAAATAATGAACAATCGTTATCCATCATCATTAATACCAAACAAAAGTCATTTCAACCAAATTTATTTTTTGATCAAAACCTTAACAAGATCAAGTTTTCAAACTATTATCTGTTAGATGCGGATTTAACACTGGATCAGCTGAAATTTGACGGCATTACCATTGCCAGGGATTCTTCTAAAAGTTTGCTCAATGTGTTTAAAAACACATTTCCACAAGACAATCAATTGGCTAAAATTTGCCCACCGGATAGCGACGGATTTTTAAGCTTTTCATTCCATAGTTTTAAAACGTTCCACGAAAATATCGTCCAATTCAGAAAACAAGATTCTCTCATTGGCGATTCCGTTTTTGAAAGCATTCTGGAAGCCGGAGTAATCTACAGAAATGAGCAACAAGCCGTCGTTTTGAATAGCATTGACGCCACTAACATGAATAGCTATTTAGGAACTCAAAACAGCTTAGAAAGCTATCGGGATATTACGATTTATAATTTTGATAAACCCAATCTACTCTCCGATTTATTCGCGCCGCTGATTACCTATAAAGCCGCTACAAACTTTATTAACATAGACGATTTTTTTGTGTTTTCAGATAACATTGAACTACTAAAAGACATCATTAGCAGCTATCAAAACAATGCAACACTCTACACTTCGGATGCTTTTGAAGACCTGATGGACGAATTGAGTGACGCCTCCTCATTGTTGGTATATGCCAATGGCAACAATTTTAAGAAAATCATCAACTCAAATTTCGATACAGAAAACCCGATCATTCCAGATGGATTCAATGC
>JBARDR010000032.1:0-4059 GCA_049795335.1 Gelidibacter sp.
GTCATTGCTTTGTAAAATGCGCCACGACTTAAGGGTTCGTATTCTTCCACTTCTCCTAAAAGTACTAAGGCATCGCTTTTAGCTTTTCTGTAGCTATACTGTGCTAAATTTCCGGTACGGGTACAAACAGCATGAACCTTAGTGACATATTCTGCCGTGGCCATCAAATTTGGCATTGGGCCAAAGGGATTTCCTTTGAAATCCATGTCTAATCCGGCAACGATAACTCTAACGCCCTTATTTGCTAAATCATTGCAAACCCGAACGATTTCATCATCAAAAAACTGAGCTTCATCAATGCCCACCACATCGCAACCATCAGCTAAAATAGGAATATTAGCCGCGGCAGGAACCGGTGTGGAACGGATTTCATTGGCATCATGAGAGACCACGAAAGCATCGTCATACCGCACATCGACGGCAGGTTTGAAAATTTCAACTTTTTGTTTTGCAAACTGCGCACGCTTAAGACGCCTTATCAATTCTTCGGTTTTTCCCGAAAACATAGAGCCACAAATAACCTCAATCCACCCAAATTGTTCTTTAGGATTTACTGTATTTTCAAGAAACATTTTGTAATTTTAACACTTAACAAAGCTTACCTTTGTATTCTATAAAGGTGGCGCAAATTTATTAAAAATCAAAAGTATAAATTCGAATTAAAGTTAAAAGTTATGAAGAAGAAGTTGGAGTCTGAACTAATGAGCATTGCACATCGAATTCTAAAATTAAAGGGTAGAGAGAATGTGATTGAGCTTCATCGTGAGACCGGTCTTTTATATGAAAAACTTAGTGTTTTGAAATTTGCCCATGAAAATTTAGAGCAAAGTTTACCTACCATTGGTGTCGATTCGTCATTTTTTGACATGTTGGATACGGCATTCAATAATGAAGTGAGTGATAATATTGAACGAGGGGATAGAATTTATGTCAACCTTGATGAAATAGAAGATGATGGTATTATGGAGCCAGTCATGGAGAAGATTAAGGATATTGTGGCTCAAATGCCACATGAAGCCCATGCCGTGGATGCTTTTTTTGACGAGTCGCTTCCGGAAATTGAAGAAACCCAATTGAAGGAAACTAAAGTTGAAGAGTCCAAAGTTGAAGAAGCTAAAGCTGAAGAGAATAATGTTAAGGAGGTCAATATAGAAGAGCCTAAAAATGATTTTGATTCCTTGACTGCTGATTTTAAAAACATGCCAGTTTTTGATCCCGTGCCGTCATCAAAATCTCAGGATCCTCACAAAAAATCCCTGAACGACAAACTTAAACACGGTCTTAATATTGGTTTGAATGATAAAATTGCTTTTATAAAGTATCTTTTTGATGGCGAACGTGAAGATTATGAACGCGTACTATCTCAAATCAATACGTCAAGTTCCTTTGATGAAGCTGAGAATTTAATTCAAAATATTGTAAAGCCAGACTATAATGGTTGGTTAGGAAAGGAAGATGTTGAAGCGCGATTTATGACTATTATAGAGGGCAAGTTCGATTAATTAATGAGCAAATTATTCATTGTCCCCACACCTATAGGAAATTTAAAGGATATGACTTTTAGAGCCGTTGAGGTTCTCAAAGAAGTTGATTTAATTTTGGCCGAAGACACGCGAACTTCTGGTAAACTCCTTAAGCATTATGGAATTGGAACCCCTGCGCAATCGCATCACATGCACAATGAGCATCGCACGGTGGAGCATTTGATTGAAAAGATCAAATCGGGTACTACAGTGGCATTAATTAGTGATGCAGGAACACCAGCCATTTCAGATCCTGGATTTTTATTGACGCGTGCCTGCATTGAAAATAATATTGAAGTGGATTGTCTGCCAGGGGCAACCGCTTTTGTGCCGGCCTTGGTCAATAGCGGATTGCCGAACGATAAATTTGTGTTTGAAGGTTTTTTACCGGTTAAAAAAGGGAGACAAACCCGATTGCTACTTCTTGCTGAAGAAACCCGAACGATTATCTTTTATGAAAGTCCACATAAACTGCTTAAAACCTTAGCTCATTTTTGTGAGTATTTTGGCGAAGATCGCTCGATTTCCGTGTCAAGGGAATTAACAAAACTCTATGAAGAAACCATTAGAGGAACCGCAAAAGAAGTCTTAGAGCACTACACTGCGAAACCTGCAAAAGGCGAAATTGTGATCGTTGTTGCTGGAAAGCATAAATCTTAACGCATTTCAAACTTTAGATTTTTCATAACATTTTCTGCTTAAAACTTCAGTATCTTTTTGCTCAGATAAGAAGATTATGAAAAAAAAGCATTATAACGTTTTGATTATTGGAAGTGGCGTCGCAGGACAAACCGCTGCAGAAATTTGTAGAGATCACAACTTAAGCGTCGCCATTACGGACAATAGGGAATTTGGTGGTACATGCGCCAACAGAGGTTGTGATTCGAAGCGTATACTCCTTCAGTTTTCTGAACTCGTCTATAAAAGCCAGAATTTAAAAGGATTTGGAGTTAAGGAACTCCCAAAGATGAGCTGGAAAAAAGTTCAGAAGTTTAAACGTTCGTTTTCTGATCCAATTCCACCAAATACTGAACTAAAGTTAACCAATTTAGGTATGTCACTTTACCACCATTCGCCTAAATTTATCAGTGAAAATGAGGTCGAAATAGAAGGGAAGTTGATATCTGCTGATTATTTTGTGATCGCTACCGGAAATATTCCAAGGGCATTAGATATTGATGGCAAAGAATATTTAAAGTTAAGTGAGGACATTCTCAACTGGAAGAAAATTCCAACCTCCGTCACGTTTATTGGCTCAGGTTATATCGCTATGGAATTTGCCTGTATGTTGGCCACGTTAGGTTGTAAGGTCACAATTATCGAAAGGGAAAATAATGCTCTTGCAGATTTTGATCCGTATTTGGTTGAACAATTAATTGGGAAATTAAAAAGCTTAGGAATTAAATTTGTATTTAATGCTGAGGTCACTGCGCTTAAGAAACTAAAAAAGAATTTAAAAGTCTCCTATAATCAAGACGGCGAATCCAAAACCCATAAATCCAAAAAAGTAATTAATGCCACGGGAAGAGTGCCATCAATTGATGCGCTCGATTTGTATAAAGCTGGGATTGAATCTGATGACAAAGGCATTGTGGTTAATGATCATCTACAAAGCAAATCCAATCCAAAGGTTTATGCCTGTGGCGATGTTTCGAATAAATCCTTGCCATTAACGCCTTTATCTGGGTTACAGGGATATATTGTCGGGAACAATGTAGTCAAGGAGAACTCGAAAATTTTGGATGTGCCTTGCGTGCCATCTACAGTATTTACCACGCCAAATTTGTCATCCGTTGGTTATTTGGAGGAAGAAGCCAAGTCGCGATATAAAAACGTGAAGGTTTATCAGGGCGATTGCAGTGGTTGGTACAATGCGAAAAAGGAAAACGAGGATACTTATGCCTACACTATTTTAGTGAATGAACGCACTGACGAAATTGTGGGCGCGCATCTGTTGAGTCCTGAGGCCAATGAGAGTATCAACGTTTTCGCCACGGCAATATATAATAAAATGACCGTTAAGGCATTTAAGCATATGATCATGACGTATCCTTCTTTTAGCATGGACTTAAAAAAGATGATGGAGAATGAAAAATAGGTGTTGATAAGTTATGAAGGATTTGCTCTCAAATATAAGAAACTGTAGTACGTGTAAAGCGCATTTACCGCTTGGCCCAAGGCCAGTCGTTACTGCACATGCCCACGCCAAGATTGTCATTATCGGTCAAGCGCCAGGAACCAAAGTCCACGCGTCCGGAATTCCATGGGATGATGCCAGCGGCAAACAATTAAGGAAATGGTTAGGCGTGACGAACGAACAGTTTTATGACGAGAAACTTTTCGCCATTGTGCCGATGGGATTTTGTTATCCCGGTAGAGGTAAAAGTGGCGATTTACCCCCGCGTTCAGAATGCGCTCCACAATGGCATGAACAGTTATTAGAATTTATGCCCAATGTTGAACTAGTTTTGTTGATTGGTATGTATGCTCAAAGTTATTATTTGAAGAAAGATGCGAAGAAAACCTTGACGGAAAC
>JBARDR010000033.1:0-7070 GCA_049795335.1 Gelidibacter sp.
AAGGCTTTTCCAGCCAAAGCAATGACCAAAACAATAATCAGAAAGGTTACCGCAAAAGCAACAATATTGATCGTTTTATCATCCCATTCCGAGTTTTCATCTATAAAAGTAGCAGCATAATTACTAAAATGGATAGCACCATAAACCCCAGTCACCAAAGCTATAAGCGATGCGATTTCAACAAAAAAACCTTTCATAAGTCCGCGCACAAGACCAAAACCAATAAATGCAATTAAAACGATGTCGAAAACACTCATAACAGATCCATATTTTAGCAAACGTACATAAATTTGAGATTTTTAGAGTTATAAACTTTAAACAGAATGCATTGTTGCTTAACTTTGAAGCCGAGAACGAAGTTGAAATTGAAATCGAAATTCAAGTTGAAAAAATTTATTCTCGACTAGAAACTATCCATGCTATTTTGGTAGGGACAAATAATTAATAACTAAAAAAAGGACGAAGTTATCAGTCAAGCTCAAACTTGAAACCTGAAACTCGAAACCTGAAACTAAAAAATGTCAAGAGACACACAATTAAAAGAGCGCTGGGAGCTGGTGGTTAGTAAACTTTCTAACCAATTTGCCGAAGGAGATATACTCGATTTGGATGCCATTATTTATTTAATTGGCGTTCAAGAACTGGGACAAATACATAAAAAATTCAAGAAAGATCATAAGTTAGACTTGATGCATATTGCCATCTGTCGTTTGTTGGAGCCTTATGGCTACTATGAATTTGACTATTTTGATGATGAGAAATGGCCACATTATAAAGTATTAGCACAATTGCCACCGTTAAAAGCCGGCGAGCAAAGCGTCCTAATGAAGGAAGCCATTGTCAATTACTTTGTTGAATTAGAATATATAAAGTGATTTTTTGGGAGTTCCCTTTCAGCCTTGAGGCTTAGGACGCGCTTTTCGCTACAATCTTTTTTTATATTTCTTGCTGAGGCCAGAAATCTGAAAAAAAAGGATTTCCACTTCAACTTAGCGAAGCGGCATCACGAATTCTTCTTTGTAAAAAGAAAATTGTATTCGTAATCGCTAACGCAGAATTCGACAAAAAATATTAAATTTGCATTTCCATTTTTTTGATTTATGATAGACAAGATTAAACAGCTTATTGCTGAAGCCGAAACTTTTACAGCCCAATCCAAAGAGGAGATTGAAGCTTTCCGAATCAAGTATTTAGGTAAAAAAGGCTTGCTTAATGAGTATTTCGCCGAATTTAAAAACGTGGCCAACGATCAAAAAAAAGAATTTGGTCAGGTCATCAATCACCTGAAAAGAACAGTGGAAGACAAGGTCAATGCTTTAAAGGAAGAACTGGAAAGCAAAGAAGAAGTCAAAGGTATTTATGGCGATTTATCACGCCCTGGCGAACCTATTGCCATTGGTGCCCGCCACCCCATTTCAATCGTTAAAAATCAAATTATTGATATCTTTTCTCGCATCGGCTTTAACGTCAGTGAAGGTCCAGAAATTGAGGACGATTGGCATAACTTTACCGCATTAAACTTACCAGAATACCATCCGGCACGCGATATGCAGGACACGTTTTTTATCCAAACGAACCCTGATATTTTGTTGCGTACGCACACCAGTTCTGTGCAAGTCCGTTATATGGAAAGTAACCAACCGCCCATCCGTACGATTTCGCCAGGACGCGTGTTTAGAAACGAAGCCATTTCATCACGTTCGCATTGTTTCTTTCATCAAGTGGAAGGTTTATACATTGATAAAGACGTCAGTTTTGCTGATTTAAAACAAACCCTTCAATATTTCACTACAGAAATGTTCGGAAAAAGTAAAATCCGTTTGCGTCCTTCCTATTTTCCATTTACCGAGCCAAGTGCCGAGGTAGATGTGTATTGGGGATTGGAAACTGAAATTGACCACCGCATCACTAAAGGCACTGGTTGGTTAGAAATCATGGGCTGTGGCATGGTTGATCCGAATGTTTTGGAAAACTGTGGCATTGACTCAAAAGTCTATTCAGGATTTGCTTTCGGGATGGGCATCGATCGTATTGCGATGTTACTCCATCAAATTGGGGACATCCGCTTATTGAGCGAAAATGACGTCCGCTTTTTAGAGCAATTTAAATCGGCGCTATAAGCCGTTACCTCTCATATTCAAAACCGATGCGATGGCATCGGTTTTTTATTTAACATTTTTTTAACCTCGATAGGTTCGGATTGTTCCGAACCTGACTTATCTTTGCACAAAATTTATATTCATGAGCAGTGAAATTTGTAATAAAAAACAAGATCTGGTTGAACGATTAGGCGTTTATATGGAGCAAAGGGAACAACTGGCGCCATTGGCGGCCCGAATTCTTTCTTACGTGATGCTCACTGGTAAAATAGGAACCACTTTTGAAGATTTAGTACGCGATTTATGTGCCAGCAAAAGTACTATCTCCACGCATTTGAACCATCTGTCAGACTTAAAAAGACTCGTTTATTTTACCAAAACAGGCGATAGAAAAAAATATTATACCATCAATGAGGACAGCATCATTCAAAGCATCGATAGCTTGATGGAGTCTTGGATCGTTCAAAAAGAACTCCATCAAGAAATTAAAAAATATAAAGACGAAATCAATCTCCAAAACCATGAGAACACCACAAAATATGACCTTGATTTCCACGATAATTACATCGAATTTTTAGAAGAAGTAACCAAATCTGTTTCCAAATTAAGATCAACAATAATAGAAAAAAAACACTAAACTTTAATAAATGAAAACAATCAAACTTCCAATAGTCATGTCTCTTAGTTTTATCGCTCTTTTCTGGAGCTGTGGAGATAAACAACAAGCACCACAAGGACCGCAAGGGCCTATGCCGTTTCAAGTGACCACAATTCCTCAAGAAAACGTGACAGGATTTACCATTTTTCCAACCAGTATTGAAGGCGTTAATAATAGTGAAGTACGTTCAAAAATATCTGGTTACATTACAGAAGTATTAGTGGACGAAGGCCAAAAAGTTAGAAAAGGACAAACCTTGTTCCGATTGGAAACACAATCACTTACCCAAGATGCTGACGCTGCAAAAGCAAATGTTAATGCGGCACAAGTAGAGTTGGACAAACTCAAGCCTTTAGTTGAAAAAAACATCATTAGCAGCGTGCAGTTAGAAACGGCAAAAGCTAAATTGATGCAAGCGCAAAGTGCCTATAATAGTATAGGTGCAAACATTGGTTATGCCACGATAAAAAGCCCAGTTGATGGGTATGTTGGTGCCATCAGGTTACGTGTTGGGAATTTAGTAAGTCCTACAAGTCAAGAGCCTTTAACAACGGTGTCTGATATTAGTAAGGTTTATGCTTATTTTTCCATGAATGAAAAAGAATATCTTGATTTTATCCAAAAGACTGAAGGCACAGATATAGCATCAAAAATCAAGAATCTTCCTAAAGTGACCTTGATTTTAGCAAACGGAAGTACCTACGATCAAGAAGGAACCATTGAAACCATCAACTCTCAGGTCAACGTCCATACAGGATCTATCGCATTTCGCGCTATTTTCAATAATGATGCAAGAATCCTGACCAACGGAAATAGTGGAAAAATTAAAATTCCTAAAGCCTATAACAATGCGGTAGTCGTGCCAATGCAATCTACTTATGAGCAACAAGGTAGCTACTACGTTTATAAATTAGGAGCAGATGATATGGCGGTTGCCACACGTATTAACGTTTTGGCTTCTGTGGACAACCTTTATATTATTTCTGATGGCCTTAAAAAAGGTGATAAAATTGTCGCCAATGGCATTTCAAAATTAAGAGGCGACTCTAAAATAACGCCTATGGAAATCCCTTTTGATAGTGTTGCAAAACCAGCTCAAACATTCTTCAGATAATATACCAAGAAAAGAACTTATGATAAAAACTTTTATAGAAAGACCAGTACTTTCAACGGTCGTCTCCATCATTATCGTGATTTTGGGGATCCTTGGTCTTACCGCATTGCCAATTACGCAATATCCTGATATTGCACCGCCAACTATTTCGGTAAACGCTACCTACCCTGGTGCGAACGCTGAAACGATCTTGGAAAGTGTCATCATTCCTATTGAAGAGCAAATCAATGGTGTGGAAGGCATGACCTATATTAAATCAAGTGCTTCTAACACGGGAGTTGCCACCATTACGGTGTTTTTTGATCAAGATGTAGATCCTGATATTGCGGCGATGAACGTTCAAAACCGTGTGGCACGAGCCAATTCGCAATTGCCACAGGCCGTATTGCAAACCGGTGTTACCACTTCAAAGCAACAAACCAGTGCCTTGATGTTTATGTCATTTTACAGTACAAATACGGATTATGACGACACATTTATGCAAAACTATCTGAAAATCAACGTTATTCCAGAATTACAAAGGGTAAATGGTGTTGGTGACGTTAGTGTTTTTGGTGCCAAAGATTACGCGATGCGTATCTGGTTACGTCCAGAAAAAATGGCGGCTTATGGTCTTATTCCAACCGATGTTACCGCAGCGTTACGCGAGCAAAGTTTAGAGGCCGCAGCAGGATCTTTTGGAGAAAATGATGGTGAAGCCTTTAGTTATGTGA
Organism: Gelidibacter sp.; assembly: GCA_049795335.1. GTDB lineage: Bacteria > Bacteroidota > Bacteroidia > Flavobacteriales > Flavobacteriaceae > Gelidibacter. The sequence continues at coordinate 4,585 of JBARDR010000033.1, forward strand.
TTAAATATGGCGGTCGTTTTAAAACGGAAGCACAATATAGCGGCATTATTATTAAAGCGCTTGGCAGCGGACAGTTTTTAACACTAGCCGATGTTGCTGATATTGAATTGGGCGCACAATCTTATGGCGGTGGCTCCATAACCAATGGAAAACCTGCGGTAAACATGGGTATTTTCCAAACCAAAGGATCGAACGCACGTGACATTATTATTGAAATTGAGAAAAAACTTGAAGATATCAAAGCCGATTTGCCTGATGGTATCGAAGTTTTTGTACCCTATAACACCAATAGTTTCTTAAATGCCTCTATTGAAAAGGTGGTGACCACTTTAGCGGAAGCATTCTTGCTGGTTTTTATTGTTGTATTTATTTTCTTACAAGATTTTAGATCGACTTTAATTCCTGCTATTGCCGTTCCGGTGTCTATTATCGGTACGTTTTTCTTCCTGAATCTCTTTGGCTATTCGATTAACTTATTAACGCTTTTTGCCTTGGTTCTGGCCATTGGTATTGTGGTGGATGATGCCATTGTAGTTGTTGAAGCGGTGCATGCCAAGATTGATGAGGGTGAAACCGATCCTAAAAAAGCAACGATAGATGCAATGCATGATATTACTGGTGCTATTATTTCTATTACTTTGGTGATGGCAGCTGTATTTATTCCGGTAACCTTTATACAAGGGCCAACTGGAGTTTTCTATGAGCAATTTGGGGTAACACTTATCGTTGCCATTATCATTTCGGCAGTTAACGCCTTGACTTTGAGTCCGGCGTTATGTGCTCTATTCTTGAAAGGCCATGACGACAAACAGAACAAAAAGAAAAAAGGTTTCCTTGGTCGCTTTTTTGACGGCTTCAACAGAGGTTTTGATGCTACGGTAACAAAATATGGTAAATCTGTTCATTTCTTATATAAAAACAAATGGATTACAGTACTTATTTTAGCCTTGTCCCTTGGTGCAATTTATTGGTCATCATCCGTATTAAGAACTGGATTTGTACCTGATGAAGATAGAGGTATCCTTTTCGTAAACGTAGAGCTTCCAGCGGGAGCTTCGATAGACAGAACCCATCAGGTGAACATGGATTTATATAAAAAATTAATTCAGATTCCAGGTGTTCAAGGCGGATCTCTTATTGAAGGAAGCAGCTTTTTAGGAGGTGCCGGTAGCAACTTTGGGTTAGGTTTTATCCGTTTGGATGATATCGAAGATCGTACAACCGATGATCTTTCTGTTGCAAGTATTACAGCAAAAATGTTTGGTGCCGCTGCCCAAATTCCGGAAGCCACCATTCTTTTCTTTGCGCCACCAAGTATTCCTGGGTTTGGTAACTCTGCCGGGGTCGAAGTGAACTTATTGGACCGTTCTGGAGGAAGTTTTACAGAATTGGATAATGTCACGCAAGATTTCGTTGGAAAATTATCCAAACGTCCGGAAATTCTATATGCACAATCGTCATTCAACACCAAGTATCCGCAGTATGAAATAGAACTCAATGCAGAGTTGGCCAAACAAATGGGCGTGCCTATTAGCGATATTTTCTCAACGCTTCAAGGATACATCGGAAGTATTTTTGCTGCCGATTTCTCAAGATTTGGTAAACAGTACCGTGTGTATGTACAAGCTTTACCTGAAGATCGTGCTAGTGAAAGTGATTTGGCCAAACTTTATGTGCGCACAGGCACAGGACAGATGACGCCAATTACTGCTTTTGTAAACTTAAAAAGAGTGTATGGACCGCAATCGGTAACACGTTTTAACTTGTTTAATTCAGTAACGCTCAACGCTGCGATAGCTCCTGGCTTTAGTTCGGGTGATGCTATTAACGCTGTGAATGAAGTGGCGCAAACATTGCCTGCCAATTACACCACCGCCTATTCTGGACTGACACGTGAAGAGGTCAATGCTGGTAATCAAACCACAACTATCTTTATGTTGTCGTTAGTGTTTGTTTATTTCTTGTTGGCTGCCCAGTATGAAAGTTATTTAGTGCCGTTTTCCGTGCTCTTATCCTTGCCTTTAGGGGTGTTTGGTGCCTATTTCGTCACGCAGCTTGCAGGTTTGGAGAACAATATCTATTTTCAGATTGCATTGATTATGCTACTCGGGCTTTTGGCCAAAAACGCTATTTTGATTGTGGAGTTTGCGCTGCAACGGCGCCATAGAGGCGAGTCGCTATTAGGAGCAGCCGTTCATGGTGCAGAAGCACGTTTGCGTCCTATTTTGATGACCTCTTTTGCTTTTATCTTCGGATTAATGCCTTTGGTATTTGCAAATGGTGTAGGTGCAGCGGGTAACCGTTCCATTGGAACTGGTGCTGTTGGTGGCTTGCTGATAGGAACCATTCTTGGGGTCTTTGTTATTCCAATTTTATTCATCTTTTTCCAATGGTTACAAGAAAAAATATCTGGAGCACCACAACCAGAAATAGTAGAACTTAAAGAATATTCAAACTCATGATAGCAATTCTCAAAAACCTTACTT
>JBARDR010000034.1:0-1820 GCA_049795335.1 Gelidibacter sp.
TTCTTCCCCATTCATAGTAACCATTGGATAAAGGGCCGCACCGTTTTTAAATCCGAGTTTTTCGGCATTTTCAATGGCTTTTTCCAAATGATTGTAGCGATATTCTAATAAATTCCGTGCCACGTTCTGATCTTTGGTCGCCATATAAAATGGAATACAATAGGCTTCGGTGTCCCAATAGGTACTTCCACCATATTTTTCTCCAGTAAAGCCTTTCGGACCAATATTCAAACGCGCGTCCTTACCAATATAGGTATGATTTAATTGCATGATATTAAATCGGATGCCTTGTTGTGCTTTGACATCGCCTTCAATAGTAATGTCGGCCATATCCCAGATTTTTGCCCACGCTTCTTTTTGCTGTTGAAGCATTTTTGCAAAACCAAGTGACACGGCTTGAGATAAGTTCTTTTTAGCGAAAGAAACCAAGTCGTTTTTATCATGATTTCTATCGACAGTATATCCACCGAATTTCGTCATGGTCAAAGTATCGCCTTTGGGGACATTAGAACTGTATTCAAAAGAAACGGTAGAATCGGTCTTAATAACTGTCTTATTATCGGCAAAAGCCTTTCCGTTTAATGCTATTTGGGTTTGCATCGCGGTACAGACATGAAAGTTGGTTTTCATAGTGTGCGACACAATAAATGCTTGGTCATGTTCAGCATTAACACTTAAAATGTTCCAGAATTTATCATCCCAGTTGCTGTCTTCATTAGTAATTCCTGCATCAACATAAGGTTCAAAAACAATATGAACGTCATTATTTAAAGGCGTCACGCTATATTCGATGGCCCCGACCTCATCCATATCCAAACTTAAAAAACGCTTGGTTTCGACCTTAACCTCAATGAAATTATGAAGTGTGGCCTCGAAACTTCTGGACAGCCAACCTTCTTTCATATTGAGTTCGCGTCTAAAGTTCCGCACCTCTTTACACGCGGCCAAATCCAAGGCTTCGCCATTGATGGTCACGTTAATGCCGATCCAATTCGGCGCGTTGAGGACTTTGGCGAAATACTCTGGATAGCCATTTTTCCACCACCCTACTCTGGTTTTATCTGGATAATAAACGCCCGCAACATAACTGCCTTGAAAAGTCTTTCCTGAATACTGCTCTTCAAAGTTGGCGCGTTGGCCCATGGCACCATTACCAATACTAAAAATACTTTCTGAGGATTTGACACGCTCGGCATCAAAGCCTTCTTCAATGATGGACCAATTGTTTGGTACGATATAATCTTGATTCATTTTTTTGAGATAAGAGAATAAAGAGGAAAGACTAAAGACGGATTGGCCTATTTTTCTTTCTTCTAAATTCTAGTTGCTTAATGTTCTTCAAACCGCAAAGGTCGCAAAGGTCGCTATGGGTTTATTTGTTTTCACTTAATACTTTGTACTTAATTCTATCTATTAATTAATTCATTCAAAAACGCCTCACTGATTTCAGTAAAATCCTTGAATACATAGTCGGCTTCATGCAGCGTATTTTTATCTCCAATGCCAATGGATACCATTCCCGCAGTATTCGCCGCCTGAATTCCAGCTACTGCATCTTCAAAGACAATGCAGTTTTCGGGATTAATATCTAATTGTTGTGCGGCGATCAGAAATACCTCGGGATCTGGCTTTGCTTTGGTCACGTCATTGCCGTCAACGAGGACGTCGAATTTTTCGATAAGCCTCACTTTTTCTAAAATCATTCGCGCATTTTTACTGGCTGAACCTAAAGCGATATGCTGATTGGCAGTACTGAGATAATCCAATGTTTTTGTGACATCAGGAAGAATCTCTTGCGCATCCATTTTCTCAATATATAT